>JAUWLT010000163.1 GCA_030613515.1 Desulfobulbaceae bacterium | reverse complement strand
TGCAGGTCAAAAATGCGCATGATCTGGCGGTAGCGGACCTGGGCATCCTGCAATCCCTGGTAATATTCCAGCATCTCCTTCCAGGGATCATACACCTTTTCATAGGCTGAGAGAAAAGCAACCAGGGCACCAAGGGTAAACTGTCCGTGAATGGCGAGGTAACCGCCGACCAGGAAAAGAATAAAGGGGCCGAACGACTGGAACAGATTGTTGGCAAACTTGATGCCGTACTTGACGAAAAAAAGCCTTTTCAACAGTCCGTACAGGGAATGGATATAGGTGCCTATCCGTTTCTTTTCAAGTGTATAACTTGCATTGGAATGGATTTCATGGATACCGGAAATGGATTCGTTAACAACATTGGCCATGGCCCGGGTGTTTTTGATTCGTTCCTTGTTGAGGCGGTTGTATTTTTTCTGCAGCAAGGGGATGACGATCAACTCAAAGGGATATACGGCCATGCTCAGTACTGCCAAAAGTGGGCTGAGAGTGAACATGAAGCCCAGGAAGACTCCAAAAGTCAGCACTGAGGTGATCGGGATGGACAGTGCACCACCTAAGAAAAAGCCAATACCGTTGAGCTCGGCCGTCATCGCTGAAATGACAGTTCCCGGTTGCATCTTGCGGTAAAACTGTAATGGCAGCTGAAGGAGATGGTCATACAGCTCTGTCCGGATTTCCACCAGGATCTTCTGGCCGAGAATAGTCTGCATGACATTGATCGCGTACTTGGTAATACCTGCCAGAATGACGGCGCCGATATACAGGCCGCAGTAGAGGTAGAGCAGTTGCAGTTTTTTAAGATGGATGGCCTCATTGATGATCCGCTTCTGCATCTCCAGGGGAAAGACCCGGAAGAAGAGACTGGCCAGGATGACGAGCAGCAGGGTGAACTGCAAGAGCCGGTGTCGTCTGAGGATCCAGTAGAACAGGGACCGCTTGGTGATTAAAACGTCGTGTTTATTTTTACTCATAGAAGACCTGTATGTTCAGCTGCTTTCATCAATCAGAAAACTTGTACACATACCAGATTGTTTCCAATTTAGATTTTCCCCGTATCGCCCCAATAATGCAAGAGGTATTTTGCAGGATATTGCGTGGTGGAAATGAAAAAGGAGTAGCAACTAATATTTATTCATATTATACGATGTCAGGTAACTTCAATTAAATATTAACACAACAACACAGTTCAGGAATCTCTCATGTCTCTGCGATATACACTGAAAACGCTTACTCTTGTCCTGCTTGCCGGGACCTTTCTGGCAACAGCCGTACATGCAAAGCCTAACACATCGGTAAAGAGCTCACTAACCCGTGCAGAAAATCCTAAGCAGGGTACAAAGTCGCACCTGATCCTCCCCTATGCTTTTTCAACGGAAAGCATGGGGGCAACCTTTGGTGTCGGTGGCGGGGCAAAGGGTTATGGTCAGGAGCAGCTTCTTTTTGGGGCCACTGCGTTTGGTAGCGCAGAAGGGGCGGTTGGACTGTTTCTCGGTATGTGGGATTACCGCCCCTCTTTTGTTGACCGTTTCTTTTTTGGTGCCCAGGGTATGGTGGGCCACTATCCCGAACAGCGCGCCTACACATCGCGTACCTTTAAGCCGAATGTTCCCCGTCCCGGCAGTAATGACTCGGGTGAGAATCAGTATGGTGAAGACAGCGGTTATGATAACTGGACTGATTTTAAACTTGAATACGTGCTGCCGCTCGGCTCGGCAGGAAATGACGCCCTCCAGCATTACAGGATTAAAGGGGGGCTCTTGCAGTCTGCTCCCGTGGGAGGGGCGACCTGGAATCCACTGGAAAAAGGAGTCACAACCCTGCTGCTCAGGCAATATAATCGCTACCGAAGCTTTGAACTCGATGAGGGTGATGTTGACGCAACGGCACATCCGGTTCAGCTTGCACTCTCCTATGACAATACGGATTTTCCCACCAATCCATCAACAGGAAGCTCTCAGTATATTGCTATAACCCATGACTTTGGCTGGCTGGAATCTCCTGACGACTGGACCTTTGTCGAATTTGAGGGCAGTAAATATTTTTCGCTGGGTAGCTCTGACTGGGCCAAGCAGCGTATCATTGCCCTGAACCTTTGGACCGGTGATACCCCGAGCTGGGAAGAGCATGCCGATGTTAACGGCAATATCAAGGTCACCAACAGGCCGCCATTTTATGAAGGAGCCGCATTGGGCGGTTTTTACCGGATGCGCGGCTATCCTGTAGACCGGTTCAATGATCGCTCAGTTCTCTACACGGCGGCAGAGTACCGCTACACCCTGGATTGGAATCCCCTGGGAAATATCTCCTGGCTCAGGTTTCTCCAGAGCGACTGGCTGCAGCTGGTCGGTTTTATTGAAGGCGGACGGGTAGCCAATGAGTATGGCGACCTGTTTGAAGACTGGAAAGTGGATGGTGGTGTCGGCATCCGCTCCATGTTTGCCGGTGCCGTGGTTCGCCTGGATGTGGGTGTTTCCGAAGAATCCACCTCTGCCTGGGTAATGTTTGGCCATCCCTTTTAAGGGTTGCGCTGAAAAAAGTTTGCTAATCCCGCACCTGCCCTGAACAGATAGGCAGGTGTGGGGCTACAAGAACGTTTGTTACCTTTATAGGCACCTTATAGTCCTCAGGTATATCTCTTAGCAGTTCTTTCTTTCCGCTGGCTACTCCCCGGATTATCCCTGCACTCTTACCGGGAAACATCTTTTGTAAATCCGTCTATGCAGAACAAACAACATAAAGGATCAGGACAGAGACCTCCTTTTTGGAGGGTACTGCAGAAAAGCGCTCTTTCCTTTTTTGCTATGGCCCCCCTGCTGTTGGGAGTTATTGGGCTGGTCGGTCTCTTTCAGGTTCTGGTGACACCGAAGATGCTTGCCTCCCTGTTTCAGGGCAATCCTCTGACCGATACCTTGATCGGTACACTTACCGGTGCGGCGGCAGCCGGTAATCCGGTTGTCAGCTACCTGCTTGGCGGAGAGCTGCTGGCCCAGGGAATTTCACTCTATGCGGTAAGCGCCTTTATCCTTTCCTGGGTGACCTTGGGTTTTATCCAACTGCCGGCGGAAATAGAGGTCTTTGGAGGCCGTTTTACCCTGTATCGCAATATCCTGGCCTTTGTCTTTACCATGCTCATTGCCGTGTTGACTACCCTGACCCTGCAGGTGTTGTCATGAAAAAACAGGGCAAACCCTTTGCCTTTCGCGGCAAATATCTTTTTCTGACTGTCCTTATTCTTTATGGTGTGTTGTTTCTCGTTAACAGTGAAACCACCCTGTCTGCCCTGCAGAAAAGCTCTACTGTTCTGCTGAAGATTCTGCCGATCATTGCTCTTGTTATCCTGTTTACAGGCCTGCTCAACTATTTCCTGCAGCCCAAACAAGTTGCCAACCATCTCGGCCGGGAAAGTGGTGCCATGGGTTGGCTGTGGGCTCTGGCGTCCGGGGTGATCAGCCACGGGCCAATGTACGCCTGGTATCCACTGCTTGAAGATCTGCGCAGCCATGGCATGCGGGACGGATTGATTGTTGTTTTTTTTACGGCCAGGGCCATTAAGATTCCACTTCTGCCAATGATGATCGACTACTTCGGCTGGGGATTCACCTTGGTGTTGTCGTGTTACATTCTGATTGGTGCCTTGGTCCAAGGCTGGTTGCTGGAGCTCCTGGAAAGAAAGTAAAAGTTCAGCAGTACCTCATCTTTGTCCATTTGGGCCTTTTCGAATAGAGGGGCTATGCTTCGAAGTACCAGGTAGTGAGGAACGAGACTCCGAATCTAAGGCACTGCTGAACTTTTAAAGCTCTGAGTTTCGCCTAATTCTCAGCCCTTGGTGAACTGGTTACGAACGAAAAGACTAACAGGTTGCCAAACAGGATTTAAGAAACTACAATTGCAGATATGAAGATAATTAACATATTTTTTGCAATATTGGCAGCTTGCCTGCTCGGTTTCTCTTCTGGAGCGTTTGCATCTCCTCTGCAGATCTTTGTCTCAATTCCACCGCAGAAATGGTTAGCCGATCAGGTGGGCGGCAAGCTTGTGTCCACTCATGTACTGGTGGACAGGGGACAGGAACCACACAACTTTGAACCGACACCAAAACAGGTCGCCGCACTTTTCCGTTCACAACTGTACTTTACTGTTGATATGGAATTTGAGCGGGAAATCAGTCGAAAAATCAGTCAGTCATCCACCAGTGTGCGGATTTTTGATGTTACTCGTTCCATCCATAAAATTCCCATAACAGGACAGAAAGATAGAGGGGGGAACAACAGTCTTGCAGAGGGATCCCGGCATAATGGTCTTGATCCGCATGTCTGGCTTGCCCCTGCCAATCTGAAAATCATGGCCACTGAGATGGCATCGTCAATGGCAGCTGTCGATCCGGCTAACAAATCCGTTTATGAACTGAATGTAGAGACAGTTGTTGTACTACTTGATCGTCTGGACAAAGAGATTCAGCACATGCTTGCACCCTATACAGGATCGACTTTTTATGTTTTTCATCCTGCCTTTGGTTATTTTGCTCACGCCTATAACCTGAATCAGGAGGCGGTAGAGATTGAGGGTAAATCTCCTTCACCCAGACAGCTGTATTCTCTTGTCAGCAGGGCAAAGGCGGAGAAGGTAAAGGTTGTGTTCGTGCAACCGCAGTTTGATCGGAAAAGTGCACAGGCTGTTGCCCGTGCCATTGGGGGCGAAGTCGTTCCCCTGGATCCCCTTGCCGAAGATGTCGCCGGCAACCTGAAAATCATGGCTGAAAAGATACTGTCGGCCCTTAATCAACAATAACCCGCAAGAACAAATGACCGAACAAAAGGCTGCCATCCAGGTTCGGGATCTCAGTTTTTCCTATGATGAAATTCCGGTTCTCAGTGATGTGCACTTTGACATCTATCCGTTGGATACGGTTTGCATTGTCGGTCCGAATGGTGGCGGAAAAACTACCCTGATCAAGCTGATTCTCGGCCTGCTCACACCGGATCAGGGGAGTGTCCGTATCTATGGTGGAAAACCGGAGGACGAACGGTGCCGAATCGGTTACGTTTCGCAGTCTGCGCAGTATGATGCACGCTTTCCGATTTCGGTCAGAGAGGTCGTCTCCATGGGGCGGATCGGCAACTCGATAAGCGGTCATTACTCGCAAGTAGACAAGGAAAAGGCGCTATCAGCCCTTGAAGCCGTCAATCTTGTCGATCTTGCGGGACGTCCCTTTGCCTCACTATCCGGCGGACAGCGTCAACGGGTTCTCATTGCCCGGGCATTAGCCTCGGGCGGCGATATCCTCATTTTAGACGAACCAACGGCTAATATCGATCGTGAATCCGAGCTACATTTTTTTGACCTGCTCAGGACACTGAACCAGCATATGACCATTCTCATGGTTACCCATGAAGTTGGTTTTGCATCAACTTTTTTCAAACGCATTATCTGTGTAAACAACCAGGTCTTTATCCACCCCACCAGTGAATTGACCGGAGAGCTGATCCGTAACATGTATGGAGGCGACCTGCGGATGATCAGACATGATCACCGCTGCAGTGCAGAGGGGCATGAACATGATTGAGTTCCTGGCGGCTCTCACCGATCCCGATCTTCCTTTTCTGCGTTATGCCCTGTTTACCGGGCTCTTTGCCTCGATTGCATTCGGCATTATCGGTACTTTTGTCGTTGTCCGGCGGATCAGTTATATTGCCGGCGCCATATCCCACTGCGTGCTGGCTGGTATTGGTGGTGGGCTTTACCTGCAGAATGTGGTGGGAATCTCCTGGTTTACCCCTGTGCACGGGGCCATCATCGTCGCGCTTCTGGCCGCTTTCATCCTGGCGGAGGTCAGCATGCACGCCAAAGAGCGGGAAGACTCCATTATCGGAGCACTCTGGGCGGGAGGAATGGCCATCGGCCTTCTCTTTATAGCCAGAACGCCGGGCTATTTTGATCCCATGAGTTTTCTTTTT
>JAUWLT010000143.1 GCA_030613515.1 Desulfobulbaceae bacterium | reverse complement strand
CCTTTTTTTACCACCCGCGAAGTTGGTACAGGCATGGGACTTGGCCTCTCTATCGTTGATCAAATTATTCGCGAATTCTCAGGAGTTATCAAAGTGGAAAGCTCTCCCGGTTTCGGCTCCTGTTTTTCCGTCCTGCTCCCGCCCCATTATGAAGAATAGAGGAAAAACCATGAAACAGCTGGACGATGCACAACAAGCAGCCCGTATTATGGTTGTTGACGATGACATTTTTCTGCTCAAAGCAATTGAGCAGACGCTGGTCCTTAATAACTATTGTGTGGATACCTTTAACACTGCCTCAAAAAGCCTGTCTGCGGTGAGAGATGTTGATTATGCCGCGGTATTCGCTGATATTAAAATGCCGGGCATGGATGGGATTGAACTTCTTGGGCATTTAAAAAAAATTGATCCGGAGCTGCCGGTCATCATGATAACCGGACATGGAGACGTGGCCATGGCAGTGATCGCTATTCAAAAAGGGGCCTATGATTTTCTGCAAAAACCTGTTGATGAAGATGTGATGATCGCCTCACTCAGCAGGGCCGTGGAAAAGAGGCAACTGGTGCTGGAAAATCGAAAACTCAGCGGGCGTTTGCAGGAACAGCGGAGGAAACGTTCACATTTTCATGGGATGGTGGGAAATCATCCTGTCATGCAGCAGCTCTACGATACCCTTGAGAAGGTGGCCGCAGAAAATGATCCGGTCATGCTTTACGGTGAGACAGGAACCGGGAAGGAGTTGGCGGCACAAGCTATTCACGAGATTGCCAATCGATCAGGAAAACCCTTTGTGGCTATCAATATGGGAGCCATCCCTGCGGAAATGATAGAATCAGACCTGTTTGGCCATGTCAAAGGGGCTTTTACCGGAGCCGTCCAGCAAAAAACAGGAAAGTTTTTCTATGCCGGGGAGGGCACACTTTTCCTGGATGAGATTAACAGTCTGCCCATAGAACTTCAAGGCAAACTCCTGAGAGTGCTTGAGGAGAAAACCATCACCCCTTTAGGAAGCAATGTCCCTGTTCCTGTACAGGCCAGAATCATCGCAGCAACAAATAAGAATCTCACTGAAGAAATTGCCCAGGGACGTTTTCGTAAAGATCTCTATTTTCGCCTCAATGTCCTGCCCGTAAACATTCCATCCCTTCAAGAATGGAGCGCAGATATTCCACTACTGGTTGAATATTTTCGTCAGGAATACTGCCATGAACGACAGCAGGATGTAGAACCTTTTGACCACAACACACTACTGTCTCTTCAAAAAAAGGAATGGCCGGGGAATGTAAGGGAGTTGAGAAATTATGTGCGCAGAATGTGTATCTTTGGGTCGCAATCCGGCATGGACGAATTTCCACAGCAATTAGACCGGCTGCGCCAGCAAGGGATCAAGCAAAAGGTGGTATTAAAAGATCTTCTCGCCCAGGTAGAAAAAAAATATCTTATGGAGATATTAGAAAAAAATCGGGGCCAGATCACCCAATCTTATCAGGACCTGGGGATTTCACGGAAAAGCCTTTACGATAAAGTGAAAAAATACGACCTTGATTTAGCTCTTTTCAGGAAGCCCCTTTGACGAAGGTGTTGATGATCAACTATGGATACCTTACTCATTTGTCTTGCCTTTGTGCTGATCGCCCTGTCCGCCGGGCAAATCGGCCGTTATTTCACTCTGGCCCGGCTTCCCCTGATCAGTGGCTTCCTCTTTACCGGCATACTGGCCGGTCCCTTTGTTCTGGATTTCATCTCAGCTGAAGCTGTCCGGAAACTGCATTTTATTGACCAGTTCTCCTTGGCCTTTATTGCCTTTGCAGCCGGCAGTGAGCTGTACCTCAAAGAGTTGAAAAAACGGGTTTTCAGCATTTCATGGGTGACACTCTGCATTGTTGCCGGAACCTTTCCTTTAGGCTGCGCTGCTGTATTCCTGCTGGCTGATTATATACCTTTTATGCAGGAAATGGAGCCGCTAGGCAGACTCGCTGTGGCCATGCTGGCCGGTGCCATCCTGATTGCCCGGTGTCCCCCTCTTCGGCCATTGCAGTTGTCAATGAACTGCGTGCCAGAGGTCCCTTTACCCAGACCGTACTCGGCGTCACCATGGCAAGTGATGTGGTGGTCATCGTGCTGTTTGCCATAAACTCCTCCGTGGCTGATGCTCTGTTAACCGGTCTGGGGTTTTCGCCTGCACTATTGATTGTCCTCTGCATAGAGCTGACACTTTCTCTATTCTTAAGCTATGTCTTGGCTCAATTGCTTCAATTCGTTCTTTCCCTGCGTGTTGACAGGTTGGTGAAAACAGGATTCATTTTACTCGGCGGGTATGGAGTTTTTATCCTCTCTGCCGGAATCCGCACCATCACCCATGCCGAACTTCCATACGAGATCCTGTTGGAGCCCCTGCTTATCTGTATGGTCGGCAGCTTCATTGCCACCAACTACAGTGACTATCGTGCTGAATTTCGAAAAATTCTGCAGGAGATCGGCCCGGCCGTGTATGTGGTATTTTTTACCCTGACCGGGGCATCGCTGGCCCTTGATATTCTGACACTGATGTTGCCCATTGCTCTTTGCCTAGTTGTAGTCCGGCTGGCAGGCATCTTTATCGGCTCTTTCAGCGGCGGCATGCTTGCAGGCGACCCTGCACAGCATAACCGGATCAGCTGGATGACCTATATAACTCAGGCAGGGGTCGGCCTTGGACTTGCCAAACAGGTGGCCGGTGAATTTCCTGAATGGGGAACAGCCTTTGCCGCGCTCATGATTGCAGTCATCATCGTTAATCAACTCATCGGACCGGTTTTATGTAAGTGGGCGATTCATCGAGCAGGAGAGGCACGCCCGATTACGGACATACAGGGTTTCGAAACATTACGAAAGACGATCATATTCGGCCTGGAAAGGCAGTCCATCGCCCTTGCCAGAAAGCTTTCTTCCCATGGCTGGCAGGTGAAAATTGCTGCTTCATCCGACGATTTTATGACGGAAACCGATCCTGCCGATATTCAAATTATTCGTATTGACGAATTGAATAATGAGGTATTTCAGCGGCTCGGAGTGGAAAAAGTGCACACCATTGTCGCACTGCTCTCAGATGAGGAAAATTATCGCATCTGCGAGGTGTTAAATGACCATTTTGGCACGAAAAATCTCATTGTACGCTTGCAGGATCGCGCAAACTTCGACCGTTTCCATGAAATGTTTGCCACGGTTGTTGATACCGGCAGCGCCTTTGTCAGCCTGCTTGATCAATTTGTCCGGTCCCCTGCTGCAACGTCCCTGCTGTTGGGTATGGAGGAGAACCAGGAAGTTGAAGATATTTATGTCCGCAATCCTGATCTGCATGGTGTGCCGCTGCGTGACCTGACCCTGCCCCTTGACACACTGGTACTCTCGGTCAAGCGGAACAACCAAGTGCTCATCTCCCATGGTTACATGCAACTCGAAACCGGTGACCGGGTCACCGTGGTCGGTTCTCCAAAAAGTTTGAAAGAGGTGCTGTTAAAATTTGGCGGATAATTCAAATGAAATAGGTAGAGCTTGATGCGAGACCCAGAAAAACCTCCACCATATCATCGGATGCAGGCATGTATACAGATGTGCTGTGACAAGCTCCAAAGTTAAACTATTTACAATGTGAATCCTGGGCAAAACACAATCAGGAGATATGCAGACTTCCAATTCGGTGCAGGACAGCAGTAAGCTTAACCTGCGGTGGGCAAAAAAAGTTTGAATTGGCCGCCTGAAGCAGATTGCAAACAGACTCTACAGATCTCATAACACCATCCTTACCTGGATTATTTTTTTTGAGTGAACCCTCAATGCTGTTGCTTCAAGCGATATCTGCGCAACCTTTTTTCCGCCTCTACAATTACAAAGGCGGCAAGTCCTGCGAGCACAATCCGTGCCCAGGAGTCTGCACCGATTGCCGCACTGTGAAACAAGCGGTTCATGAGAGGAAGATAGGTGTATACAATCTGCATAAGCAGCATGACCGCTACCCCACCAAAAACCCACATATTAGTGAAAATACCCAGCTGGAAGATTGATTTGCTCAAAGAGCGGCAGTTAAACAGGTAATAAAGCTCCATGATGACAAAGGTATTAACCGCCACCGTGCGTGCCTGGTCAAGAGAAGCTCCTGTTGTCAGCTCTAATTCAAAAAGACCGAAGGAACCGATAAGCAGCAGGGTTCCCACCAGGAAGATCCTGGTGATAAGATCCCGGGTGAGAATAGGGGTGTCAGGCTTTCGCGGCAGCCGTTGCATAATGCCTGGTTCCTTCGGTTCAAAAGCCAGCATCAACCCCAAAAAACCGGCAGTGGTCATGTTGATCCAGAGGATCTGCACCGGCAGGATGGGCAGGGTAACACCAAGAAAAATAGCCACCAGAATAACCAGCCCTTCTCCCAGGTTGGTGGGCAGGGTCCAGACAATAAATTTGGTCAGGTTGTCGAACACGCCGCGACCTTCCTCAACTGCTGCCTCTATGGAACTGAAGTTGTCATCGGTAAGCACCATGTCGGCGGCTTCCTTGGAAACGTCTGTACCGGTTATGCCCATGGCCACGCCAATATCGGCCTGTTTCAGGGCCGGGGCATCATTTACCCCGTCACCGGTCATAGCAACTACATGGCCGGTGGCCTGGAGAGCCCGTACCAGACGAATCTTCTGCTCCGGAGTGGCCCTGGCAAAGACGCTTGTCTCTTCGGCAACACTAACCAATTCTTCGTCTGAAAGTTTCTCCAACTCCTGGCCAGTAAAAACCGAGCCCTTTCCTGTTTCATCAATGGTTCCGCTATAGATACCTATTTGCCCGGCAATGGCTGCCGCAGTCGCCGGGTGATCACCGGTAATCATCTTTACCTTAATTCCGGCAGCACGACAGATTTTGACCGCTGCCACAGCCTCGGCTCTTGGCGGATCGATCATGCCCTGCAGGCCGAGAAAGGTGAGCCCTGTGGCTACATCTTCATGGTTTATTGTCATGGTGTCGGCTGGTAATTCCATGCATGCAAAAGCCAGCACCCGCAACCCTCTTGCTGCCATGCGGGATACATCCTGATGGATTTTATCGCTGCAGAGTTTTTCTTTATTGCCGTCTGAATCCATGGATGCCGTACACTTGGCAAGTATCTGCTCCACTGCGCCCTTAATATAGACTATCCGCGGTTTGGAGGCGCCTGTCTCATGCAGAGTAGCCATGTACTGGTGCTGGGATTCAAAGGGAATTGAATCAAGACGGGAATTTTTTATTTCTGTCTCCTTCTCATCAAACCCCTCTTTTCTTGCAGCGGCAAGCAGTGCTCCCTCGGTGGGATCCCCCTGAACCTGCCAGCTTCCGTCTTTTTCCAGCAGTAAACTGTCGTTGCACAGAACCCCGGCCCGCAGGCATTCACTGAGCGCTGTCGTGTTTATGTCATCAGCCCCATCCTGTCTGACTATCCGACCAAGGGGAGCATACCCTGCCCCGCTGACCTCAAAATGCACGCCTCCGGCTATAATTGCCTGCACGGTCATCTGATTTTCCGTGAGCGTACCTGTTTTGTCAGAACAGATTACGGTAGTGCTGCCCAGGGTCTCCACAGCCGGCAGTTTACGGATGATGGCTTTTCGTTTTGCCATCCTGGAAACGCCAATGGCGAGAGTGATGGTCACAGCGGCAGGCAATCCTTCCGGGATTGCGCCGACTGCCAGAGCAACGGCAGCCATGAACATGTCAAAAAGCGACTGTCCCCGCAGCATGCCCACTGCGACAGTGATTGCCGCCAGCAGCAGGATGGCATAGAGCAGGATATGGCTGAAATGTTCAATTTTACGGGTGAGCGGTGTTGCCAGATCCTGTGCCGAGGAAATGAGCTGGGAGATACGTCCTACTTCAGTATTGTTACCGGTTCCGGTAACAATCCCTGTTCCCTGGCCATAGGTGACCATAGAGGAGGCATAGGCCATGTTTATTCGTTCAGCTAGAACTGTTTTCCGGTCAAGGGGATCAACACTCTTTTCCACCGGCACGGATTCACCCGTTAAGGCAGATTCATCCACCTGAAGATCCCGAATTTTCAGCAGCCGCAAATCAGCAGGAACCTTGTCGCCAGCCTGGAGCAGAACAATATCTCCAGGGACCAGATCCGCTGACGGAATCCGTTTTTTCTCACCATGACGTAAAACAGTGGCCTCGGCAACCATGGTGTCTGCCAGAGCAGCAAGGGCACTTTCCGCCTTGGACTCCTGGATAAAGCCGATGATGGCATTGACCAGTACCACCCCGAAAATCACACCCGAATCAACCCACTCCTGCAGTGCTGCCGTTATTACGCCTGCCGCGATCAGGATATAGATCAGAGGTTGATGAAACTGCAGCAGAAATCGCATCCAGGCGCTCTGTCCCTGTTTTTCGGTAAGTGCATTGGCACCGAACTGGTCGAAGCGCTGCTTGGCCTCTTCCGGGTTCAGCCCTTTTTCATGGTTACTCGCAAGCAGGGTGGTGACCTCGTCCGCCGGCAGATGATGCCACGGTGTATCTGATATGATTTTCATTGTTATGTTCCTGCCGTTGTGTAGCGCTGGTCAATGCTTTTGTTATTATTCAATCGTTACCCCGGTCTGCCGGTCATCGGCACCAAGGTACCACTCAAGCTCGATCTCGAGTTCGCGCTTGGTTCCCTTACGTTTTTTGACCTCATCTTCGACCTTAATCTCCAGGGTCATGTGCTGCGGAAAATCGAGAACAACCTCATTTTCATTTTGCCGCAATGTCATGCTGCCCTGTTCGATCTTGTCGGCAATGTTGCGTAAAAGTGAAAGAAAGTGGGTCTATCCGGATCTCCCAACGGCGTAATGGTCGATCTGGCACCCAAGGGAGCTGAGATTTTCTTGGAGCGAGAATGGGCCAAAGTGTAGCTCGTCGGAGCGGAAAGAAAATCTCAGCGGTTTATATGCTCAAAGATTG
>JAUWLT010000282.1 GCA_030613515.1 Desulfobulbaceae bacterium | reverse complement strand
CTGGAATGATAACGGAACTGAGAACAACAAAACGGTATATTGATTATCTCCCCATAAGAGTAACTGCCAAGGACGGAGTAAACGGGAAAATTATGGCCGGCCCGCTGTCAGGACGGATCATTGACATTTCCACCACCGGTGCCTGCCTGCTCATGACCCAGATAATGAGTAACAGCTATCATATTTTTCACTCAACCCGTGAAAACGACTCCCTGTCCCTGCAGCTGCAGATTAACCTGCCACCTGACATCAAAGACTGCAGCATTTCGGCACGACCGATATGGATGAACCTTTTCCGCCAGGACGAAATCCGTGCCTTTAAGATGGGGGTTGAGTTTCTGACCAATCCTGAAGGAAAGCAGATCAAGCAATTAATGATGGCCATGGCCCGGCAGCAGAAAAAACGGGCGGAGTGGTGGTCATCACAAACCCTCCGTCGAGCAAAATCTCTCAATTTTTCCCTGTTCACCGGACGGTGAATGCCCGGACGGGATTCTTCACCCCCCGCAGGTCGATTTCTCCCATATCAGTCACTGCTACCTGATCCTCCTGCAGGTCACGGCGTACTGCATCAGTAATATATATCCTGCAGGATGAGGACTTTGCAGCCAGTCGCTGGGCAATATTCACTTCTGTTCCAATAACCGTGTAATCCAGACGCCTGGAAGAGCCGATATTGCCCAAAAACATTTCACCGCAGGTCAGGGCGATACCGAGGTCAATGGTGGAAAAGAACCGGTCCTGATTCTGCCAGCGCTGTTTAAGTTCTGCAAAACGTTCACAAATAGCAACTGCGGTTTCTACAGCCCTGAAATTGGCATTATCCAGCTCTATTGGGGCTCCGAACAGTGCCAGCACAGCATCACCCATGAACTTGTCCACTGTCCCGCGATGCTGAAAAATCGCATCAGTGAAAAGCTGAAAAAATTCATTAAGAAAATTACGCAGCACATCAAGAGGCAGTTGCTGAACCATACCGGTGAAGTTGCGGATATCAGCAAACAGGACCGTCACCTTTTTGATTTCACCAAGGCTCGTGGTCAAATCGGCATCATCACTTGCAAGCAGCAGTTCGGCCACTTCAGGGGCAACATACTGTTCCAGCAGGGTCTTCAGCCTGGTTTTTTCTTCCATGGAGATAATGGAACGGACGTTTTCCAGGGCCAGAGCAGCCTGGGTACAGAGGATACCTAACATTTCGATGTCGGAATCTGCAAATCGGACGTCGCCGTCAGTATAGCTGACATTGAGAACCCCTAAAGTACAATCACGCACGATCATGGGAAAGGAGACTGCAGATACGATCTCAGGCCGTTTAAGCAAGTCGGCAAAAGGAGAGTCCTGCTGCGTTTCCCGGTTCAATATCACCGGTTTTCTTTCCGCAAAGACCCAACCGGCGATCTTGTCCCCGGGCCGGATTTTGATTTTCCGGGCCAGTTCCTCGTCTATGCCCCGTGAGGCGGCAATACGCAGACATCCTTCCTGCTCGTCAAAGAGCATCACGGACAGGCTATCTGCAGCGGTCTGGGCGGCAACAACATCGAGCAGGTAGTCCAGGACCTGCTGCTGCGTGGTTGAAGACAAAAACTTTTCTCCCAGTCCATACAGCGGCAACAAGGCACGAAGACGAGTGTTCTCTTCACGCAGGGCGGTAGCTTCCATGGCCCTGTTGACCAGGGACTGGATCTGTTTAGGATCCAGAGGGTGATACAGCAAACCCGAAAAACCGCTCTCCATGGCTTCAAGGCAGGGCATGACGGAATTGCTCCCGGCAGCAATCAGCAGACCGACCAGCTCCGGATTTTCTGCCTGCAGCCTGTGAAAAAGCGAAATGCCGCTCAGTCCGGCAAGATCTTCAGCCACCAGGACTACCCTGACCGGATTATTACGGCAAAACTCTGTTACCTCGAAAGGCTTACAGCATACCACCGGATATTCTATTAAAATGTCTATTATCTGTTGACAAAGTTGGGGATTGTCCGCAATCAACAGGACAGGTGATGCCATTTATTATGACTCTCTATGGTTACAGGGAAAAAGTAAGTGGCCAGGGACACCGCATCTTCGCACGGTCGCGCCCGCCCGCATAGAAGGGGCTATAGCGGGTGGACGCGCCTGCACGAATCTACGGCACCCCTGACCACTTACAAGTATCGAACAAATAATAACGTATAGTTATACCCCCTGTGATTGGTTACGGGAAAACAGATGAAGGCAGCCAATTGTCTATATGATACCATTCTGTTTCTGACAAGGCAAGGCAGAGAATCAGAGCATCAGGTTTCTGATAACTTGACGTAATCCCACTTCCTGTTCATAATAGGACCATGAATAAACAGATGCGCAGCTCCATCCCCCTAGCCGAGCGCATGCGCCCATTAAAGCTTGCCGATTTTATCGGCCAGGAACACCTGGTCGGAAAAGGAAGGCTCCTGCATGAACTCATCGCCCAGGATCGGATCCCGTCCCTGCTGCTCTGGGGACCGCCTGGATCCGGCAAGACAACCCTGGCAACTATACTGGCCAACTCCATTCATGCTGATTTTGTTTTCTTTTCAGCTGTTCTGGCCGGAGTAAAAGAGATCAGAAAAATCGTCCAGCAAGCTGAAAAAAACCGGGCGGCAGCGGATGCACCTACCATTCTTTTTGTTGACGAAATTCACCGTTTTAACAAGAGTCAGCAGGATGCCTTTCTACCGCACGTGGAAAACGGCCTGCTGACACTTATCGGGGCGACCACGGAAAACCCGTCTTTTGAAGTCATCGCCCCCCTGCTTTCACGCTGCCAGGTTCTGCTCCTGCATCCCCTTGGCCCTGAAGACATCAAAAAAAT
>JAUWLT010000181.1 GCA_030613515.1 Desulfobulbaceae bacterium | reverse complement strand
TTAATCTAACAGATTCAGTTTCACTAAACAACTATCTACTTGAAGTAGGTGAGTTTGCAATCGTGGACTGAAACACTTGTGAAATATTCGGGCTAAGAATTTACGTAGCAGGAATACGTCATATTTCTGACATCTTTTCCAGTTACATCGATTCTTTTCATCCCAAAGCAAACAATGACTGCTTAAAACATACTGTTTTTACTTAAAAATTTTCCAAACAATGTAGACTGGCACACCATTAGCATTACTGTTTACAGTATCTGATTTTACTCCAGGATTACTGAACCGGACAAGGAGCCAGCATAATGTTTTCCAGCGAACGACGGAATGCCGACAGGTATAAATTTGACTACAACTATCCCATTCTGCTCGCAGAGGGAACAACGTCGACAGGACGAGTACACCTGGCACAGGTTCTTGATGCAGGTATAGACGGCATGCGACTATTGCTGGCCGGTTCCAATCCCCTGCAGATAGGCAGCGAGTTGAGCCTTTCCTGTTCTCCTGCACGTGACAGTGAAGAGGGCCAAAGGTTGCATCCTGTCCGCTTTCGCTGCAAGGTTGCCTGGCAGGACCTGGAAAATAATCAGATCGGTCTGACCTATATCCAGTAACAGGCAACCTCCCTGCTCCCCGGCAAGGCTACCTCCTCCTTGTCGGGGTTTTTTTTGTAAATCACTCGTAAAAGTTCACCAGCACTCCTTCTTCGCACGGTCAGGCCGCCCAGCATACCGGACACGTATAGCTTGGTCGGCCTGCCTGCACGGATAAGGAGCACTGGTAAACTTTTACAGGCCAGTGGATTAGCCAAGTTGGGTGCCCTTGGTGAACTGTTACAATCACTCTTCTTTTTTTGACTGGTAATACCAGTACCAAAAGACTCTTCTTGTCTTTTTTGCTCTTCCCTGCTATTTCCTAGTCAGTTTTTACCGACGCATCTCTTCATCCACCGGTGGAGACAATCATATAAACCTCAATACACCCTGTTCATGAACCCATATCTCACCTTTATCCTGGCTGTCCTGATTCTGGGATACCTGCTGAACCTGGTCGTGGCCATCCTGGAACTGCGCTCCCTGGATCCTGAACTGCCGCCGGAGTTCAGTGATATCTATAGCCGGGAAAAATACCGTCAATCTCAACGGTACACCAGGGTGAGCACCCGGTTTTCACAAGTCCACGACACCTTTATCCTGGTTATCACCATCACGTTCATCCTGGCAGGCGGCTTTAACCAAGTCGATTTGATGGCCCGTAGTTTCGGCATGAGCCCGATACCCACCGGCCTGCTGTTCACCGGAATCCTGGCCCTGCTCTCAACCATTATCGGCCTGCCCTTTTCCCTGTACTCCACCTTTGTCATTGAAGAACGCTTCGGTTTTAACAAGACCACGCTGAAAATTTTTCTATTAGACCTGGTAAAATCCGTGATTCTGGCTCTCTGTATCGGTGGCCCCCTGCTGGCTGCCGTACTCTGGTTTTTCCAGGCCGCCGGTAACCTGGCCTGGTTTTACTGCTGGATGGCAGTTACCGTATTTATCCTCATTCTTCAGTTCCTGGCACCGGTGCTGATCATGCCGCTGTTCAACAAGTTTACCCCTCTTGAAGATGGCGAACTTAAAAAAAGAATCACCGACTATGCGCAGGTCCAGCAATTTGCCATAAAGGGTATCTATACTATGGACGGTTCCAAACGTTCCACCCGGCTCAATGCCTTTTTTACCGGCTTTGGCCGCTTTCGCAGGATTGTCTTTTTTGACACCATGCTGGACAAACTAAATACCGATGAGATCGTGGCCGTGCTGGCCCACGAGATGGGGCATTTCAAACACAAACACATCTTCAAGATGATGAGTGCATCCATCCTGCAGATGGGTATAATGTTTTATATCCTTTCCCTGTTTCTGGGCAATGAGCAACTCTTTGCAGCCTTTGGCATGGAACACATCTCCATCTATGGCAGCCTGTTTTTTTTCGGTTTTCTCTATGCACCGGTCTCCACCCTGCTCTCCATCTTTTTTAATCTGTTTTCAAGAAAACATGAATATGAAGCAGACGCATGGGCGGTGACCAGTTCAGGACGCGTGCAGGGGTTGATCAACGGCCTGAAAAAACTCAGTGTCCATAACCTGTCCAACCTGACACCGCACCCGTTCAATGTTTTTCTCAACTACTCCCATCCGCCGGTTCTGCAGCGTATCAGAGCCATTAAACAACTGTCGAAAACATGACGGATCAGCAGACAACCGAGCCGAAAATAACCTGCCCGATCTGCGGCCATAACCTTACACCGGCTGCAATAGTGGGGGCGGAGCAGACCGAACAACCACTCTGCTCGGAGGGTTTGGCTGAGGAGGGGAGCTGTGGCTGCGCCGACGATTGAAGAGCTGCAGCAGTTATGGCTTACCCAACTGACGTATGAATTTGCAGACATCTGTTTCCAATACCGGCTGACCCTGCAACCACCGGTTCTCGAGATGTCAGGGGGCGTTAAACAGTTAGGCTGCTGGCTGCCCGCCCAGAGAACAATCAGGATAAGCCGCCATCTTATCACGGAGCATCCCTGGAACGTGGTGCTCATGGTGCTCAAACATGAGATGGCCCACCAGGTGTGCAGTGAACTCTTTGGCTGCAGCAGGGCAGGTCATGGCCGGGATTTCGGGCGGGCCTGCCAACTGCTTGGCATCCCATCCCCTTACTGTCGCTCATCCGGAGACCTGGCTTCTGTTGTTGCCACGTTTCCACAAGACCACCAGACCGCTGCCGGCAGAAGAATCATTGAGCGAATCAGCAAATTACTGGCCCTCGCAGGATCGGACAACAAACATGAAGCCGCTCTTGCCATGCAACGTGCAACTAAACTTCTGCACCGTCACAACCTGGAGCCGGCAACAGTTGACAATCCTTCCGCCTGCACGCGCGTCATCATCAATACCGGAAGCAAACAGATCCCCGCTTACAGGCGGGCAATATGTGCTATCCTTCGGGATTACTTTTTTGTCCAGGTCATCTGCTCCTCACTCTATGATCCGCAAACCGACAACTCATACAAGACTATTGAACTGCTGGGAAGAGTCGAAAACGTGCCTGTGGCCGAACACTGCTACCACTTCCTTGAACAGCAACTGGCCGGCCTGTGGCAGAAAAACCGGCATAAATTCAAAGGCAACAGCCGAACAGCCAAGAACAGCTATTACCTGGGCCTGCTGCACGGCTTTGCCGAAAAAATGGCAACCCAAACACAAAACAGTCGTACAACCGGACAAACCAGCCATACAGCAGCCACTCCCGGCTCCCTGGCAATCAGCCGGGACAGAGCGCTGCAGAATTTTGTCAGCTTCCACTTTCCGCGCCTGAAAAAACGTTCGTCCCGAGGAGTCAGGATCTACAGCCATCCCTATGACGAGGCGGTGGACACCGGCAAGAACATTATTTTACACCAGAGCGTTGAAGATAAAAAAAAAGGACTACAGGGGTTGTTGAGGAGATAATAAAAACGAAAGACACCACTACCGTTCCCGATCCGGCAATGTTACCGGTGTCATAAAGCCCGGCGGTTTGACTGCCAGCATGGAACAGTCAATGGTATTGAGAATGGATTCTGCGCTATTTCCCATAAAAAAACCTGAAATGCCGGTACGGGCTACGGTGCCCATGACAACAACATCGATCTTATTTTTATCAATAAAATCAGCGATAAGCTCACATATCTCGCCTTCAAGCAGATGCAACTGTGGGGCAAGGTAGGCAAAAGTTTCTTTTCCCAGTGTCTTCAGAAGCTGTCTCTGCTGTTTATCAAGCCACGACCTGTGCAGTTGTCGTGTTTTTTCGCCCCAACTTTCCACCTCGGCATCATCAAAGTCAGACCCTATACCGTCTAAAATGGTGCGACTGTTTCTCATCCAGGCATGAACAATGTGCAGATGGCCGAATTCCGAGAGAGCAAGCGATGAAGCCATTTCCAGAATCTGTTTGTTTAGCGCGCTTTTTTGTTGATCACCACTTTCAGGCTCAATATCCACTGCAGCCAGAACACGCTGATATTGAACAGACTCACCCGGCTTCATAATCCACACCGGGCATGGACACTTGCGCAGCAGATGCATATCAATGCTGCCAAGCAACAGATTATTCAACCTTCTGCTACCGCCGGACATTTTCATGACCAGGTCGTAGTTATTTCGCAGTACCTCACGGATAATTTCCAGAAATGCGGTCCCCCGGGTCACCCTGGTTTGAACTGTAACCCTATCCCGGACATGTTGAACCATATTGTCAAGCTGAACCAACCGCTTGCCGACAATTTCTGATATGAGCCTATCCCGCTTTTCTCTGCCAATTACCTGCAGATCTACTGAAAGTTCAATGACATCGACGACCGTCAGATCGGCCTGATTTTCCGTTGCCAGGGAAACTGCCCGTTCAAGCGCTGTTTCCCGCCAGTTGTCTCCTCCGGCAATTAACAGAATATTAGTAAATCGCTTCATAGTCAGCCTCTACTCACTATAACTCAAATCCCATAATCATTGATTCATCCTGCAACATGGCACGGAATTTTTCGGCTGGAACCGGGGGGCTGAAAAAATAGCCCTGAATTATGTTGACATCACGCCGGCGCAGAAAATTGAGCTGTTCTTCATTCTCGACACCTTCGGCAACAATTTCAAGTTTAAGGCTGTGGGCCATGGCAATAATCGCCTCAACCAGGCCTTTGGTGCTCTCGTTTTTCTGCAGATCATTGATGAAGCTGCGGTCTATCTTCAGTACCTGCAGAGGGAAACGTCTCAGGTAGCTGAGAGATGAGTAACCGGTGCCGAAATCATCCATGGCCAGCCTGATACCGTGATCATGAAAGGTTTTCAGGATAGTCATGGGTTTATCCGAATCCTGCAACAGGAGGCTTTCTGTGATTTCAAGCTCCAGTTGCTCACAAGGCAGACCGCTCAATGACAATGCCCTGTCGACAGTCGCAAGCAGGGTGCCGGTGCGAAACTGCTGCGGCGAAACATTGACCGAAACCTGCAGTTTATCACTGGAGAACTCCTGCCAACACATCGCCTCCCGACAGGCTGCCTCAAGAACCCAGCTCCCGATATCATTAATAAAGCCCATTTTCTCGGCCAGGGGGATAAATATATTCGGCGATACGTCGCCCAGTTCAGGATTATGCCAACGAAGCAGCGCCTCAGCTCCGATTATCCGGCCCCTGGTTATATCAACTTTGGGCTGAAAAAACAGAGAGAGCTCATCTTTG
>JAUWLT010000218.1 GCA_030613515.1 Desulfobulbaceae bacterium | reverse complement strand
CAAGAACAACTTTGCCGTAAACTGACCACTCTTGGTGCACGCCTGCCATCTGGAAAGTGGATGGTGGTTGAAGTCGGAGAAAACCCAATATCAAAAGTGTCCAAAAAATAAGCCATTTTGAAACTTGTTTTATGAGGTCTGGATTAAATCAAATGATTATGAATATGGGAGAAAGGCAGTTGAAAAATTATCCTGCATAATAAAAAGTAATTTTAATGTGTTGGAAATCGGCGCTGGTCCCGGCTCACTGACAATCCCTTTGGCCAAAATGGTCAATAAAGTTGACAGTGTTGAATTCTCTGAAAAAGCTACCCAGCAATTAAAGGTAAATTTGCAGGAAGAGAATGTGCAGAATGTGGAAATCATCCACAAAAACTGGGCTGAGATTGATGATGAAGAGATCAGAGATAAATATGATCTGGTGGTCTGTTCCCATTTTCTCTGGCAAATGCCGGATATAGAAACGCTTTTGACCCGGATGGAAAATGCTTCACGGTCCTGTTGTGCAGTCATCCAGCCAGCCGGAAGGGATGAGATCGTCAAGGAAGTATTTGAAGAAGTCAGCGGCATAGAATATACGGGTCAGTTTGAACCGGACGCTGATTACTTCTCCTATGTGATTTTGCGGGAATGGGGAAGATTGGTAACTGTCTCATCGTATGATTACACCTATGAACGAAATTTTGAAGAAGAAGTCAATTATATAGCGCCTTTTATCGGCCGTTTTATCGATGTTAACCATGCGCTTAAGGAAAAGATAAGAAACTGCCTGCTGAGCAAAGGAAAAACCGAAACGTATATTGAAGATAATAATGCCGTAGTCATGTGGTGGTAGGGAACGGGAGCGAAATAAAATGGTTTACATGTATGCTTTAACTGCCCTGGCGCTGGTAGTCTCTTTTGCATCAAATCGCAGGAAGACCTTAAAGGCACTCAAGATAGCTTTGAAGAAATTTTTAAAGATCCTGCCCGCTTTCCTGACCATGCTCATTCTTATCTCAATTGTCCTTTTTCTGATTCCGGATCAGCTTATTGCAGAATATCTTGGCCATAAAAATCTCTCTGTTGCCCTTCTCTTTGCCGCCCTTTTCGGTTCCATAACCATAATGCCCGGTTTTATTGCCTTTCCGCTCAGCGGTATCCTGCTCGGCAAAGGGGTTCCATACATGATCATATCCGCATTTACGACCACTCTCATGATCGTGGGTGTGCTCAGCTATCCTGTTGAGAAGGCATATTTCGGCACAAAAGTGACCATTATGAGGAATGCTATCAGCTTCTGCATCGCCCTTGTGGTTGCACTGGTGACAGGCCTTTTTTTTGGGGAGGTTTTGTGATGAATGAAAAGATCGTTAAGAAATTCGTACCCATAGCCGTCTATGTTCTCTTTATATTGATCTCTCTTATTCTGGGATATGGACCGGGCAAAGAAATCGGTATGAATTTCGCCGTTTTTTCAATCGGAATGATTAAGGTTCTTCCCTGCGCCTTCATTCTTATCGGTCTCTTTGAGGTATGGGTCAAAAATGAAACCATTAAAAAGCATCTCGGCGCTGCCTCAGGCTTCAAAGGGTATGTTTGGGCAGTGCTGCTCTCTGGGACAACGATCGGCGGGTTGTATGTTGCTTTCCCGGTTGCCTACTCTCTTTACAACAAAGGCGCCAGGCTGAGCGTCATATTTACATACCTGGGCGCTTCTGCGCTGTGTCGTATCCCCATGACCATATTCGAGGCCTCTTTTCTGGGACTAAAATTTTCGATCATAAGACTCCTGGTGTCTTTACCTCTGGTCATCGCGACATCCATGCTGCTGGGCAGCTACCTTACGAAGAATAAGTATGAAATATTGAAAGGGAAATAATTTTACAGAAGGACAAAAAAATCTTGGAATTTCTGCCTGCGGAGAACATCTCTCTAATCCCTACGACGTTCATATTCATACCGGGTTACTCAAAATTTTACTCTGACCACAATTTACCACAAACCGAAAATCTGTTTTTACTGTCAGGGAATTACAACTATTCCACCAGGTTCTCCGGGACTATGACCGTATGGAGCAGCCAATTGTCCTCGCCTTTTTTTAAGGTAAGCTCCACCTGTCCCGACTCCTCAACAGCTTCTGTCTGGTTTGCCTTGTTCATATTGATTCGAACTGTGAGCTGTGCAGTGGCCTCACCCTTTGTTGGTATGTCAACGTACAGGTCTTCAAAAGCAACGGTGATGACCTCGTAACTGTTATGACGGTACATCAGATAACGGATAATCAAATCCTGTTCCAACGCTTCATCAAAGCTTCGCTCAGGAACAACTACCCGACACCTGTCCGCCAGCTGATCCTTAACTGCCCGCATCTTAAGAGCGAGCTGTATCGGTGTCTCCCCGGCTTTCTTGTCAAGTTCCCCTGCAAGCCCTGTTATCTGACGTTTAAGCACCTCTTTGTCGGAAAAATAATAGGCAAACCAGCTGCCCAAAACAACTGCCAGTACCAGAGCAACGATTATGAGTTTATTGAACATAGTGCCTTACTCCTGAACTTCTTTCATGAAAAACAGGTAGGTAAGCGTAGACTCCGAGCGTAGACTCTGAGAAAATTTGATACCTGCAACAAGTACGGAGCGTTACTGAGCAGGCTGTAGGGATTCAGGCTGAAGGCTGTTAGAGAGCGCTAATAGCCTACTGCCTAAAAACCTTGGGTGCGGGCTGTTGACCAAGTTGCTCACCGGGTAGGCCTCCATCTTATCTGCCGGCTACGGTTTCAGCATTGCCGGCAGACCCCCCTGCCCTGGAATCCCGCTTCCGATTATGATCACGGGCAACGAGCATATAAATCGAGGGAACAACAAAGAGGGTGAAAAGCGTACCAATGGCCATGCCGCCCACCAGGACAAGACCTATGGAGTTACGGGCTGCAGCACCGGCTCCAGTCACCAGCGTCAGCGGAAAATGACCGGCAACCGTGGCCGTACTCGTCATCAGAATCGGTCGCAGCCGGGTTATGGCTGCCTCCCGGATTGCAGGCCGTTTTTCCATTCCCTGTTCCTGGAGCTTGTTGGCAAACTCCACAACCAGGATACCGTTTTTAGCAATCAAGCCAACCAATGTAACCAGCCCGACCTGGGAGTAAATGTTGAGGGTCGTTGTCCAGCCGTGAGTCCAGAAGGGAACACTTGGGTCCGGCATCTTTAAAAAGGTGAAGATAAGTGCTCCGAACACTGCCAACGGAACAGAACCGGCAAGGATAACAAAAGGATCCCGAAAGCTGTTAAACTGGGCTGCAAGCACCAGAAAGATCAGGACAATGGCCAAGCCAAAGGTGGGAAGAAACTGGTTTCCCTCCGTTCGAAGCTGGCGAGATTCACCTGTATAGTCAAGCACATATCCTTTAGGAAGGATCTTTGCCGCTTCATCCTCCAAAAGCAGAAGAGCCTCATCCAGCGGCCGAACCGACACCCCGCTGATCGTCACTGCGTTGAGTTGCTGAAAACGGTTGATGGAGCGTGGCACCGTGCTGTTGCGAAGCGTGGCCACCGAGCTCAAGGGTATCAGCGTGCCTTCCGGCCCACTGATATAGATATTGCGTAACTGGGACGGATTGAGCCGGTCCATGCGCTTAATCTGGGGGATAACTTTATAACTGCGACCGTCAATATCAAAACGATTCACATAATTACCTCCCAACAGCGAACCGACATCTGCTCCGACCTGCTGAAGATTCAACCCCAGGTCGGCCACCTTGTCACGGTCAATGACAAACTCGGACTGGGGTTGATCAATTTTAACATCAATCATTGGTGGAAAGGCAAACATACCGCTATGCATAGCCTTAATCTGAATCTGCCTGGCAAACTGCAGCAACTGCTCTTCACCTGCAGTGGAGGCCAGGACAAACTCCACCGGAAAGCTGCCGCCTCCGGGCAGGGCCGGCGGCAGGACCGGGAACATCCGTATTCCCGGGATACCGTACAGTTTTCGCTGTACCTCGGGCAGGATCTCATGCACTGTGCGGGTCCGTTGATCCCAGGGTTTAGTTACCAGGCCACCAAAACCGGAAGTCGGAAAGGTGATCTGAAAGGTAAAATCAGCTTCAGGACCGCCCAGGAACACCTGGTTGGCAGCGGCGGCATAGCGGCGGGTCTGATCAATGGTGGAATTTGCCGATGCATCAAGAATTCCGAAAATCACCCCCTTGTCTTCGGTGGGGGCCAGCTCCCGGGCCGACATCTGAAACATGGGAATGGTTAACAGACTCACTGCGAACCAAACCATGTACACCGCCGGCCGAGTATCCAGAGTAATGTCTAACCAGCGGCCGTAAAGGGTTCGGATTCGTTGAAATCCCCGGGCAATTCTGCCGGCCAGTCCCTGCTTCTCAATGCCGGGTTTCAGGAGGTTTGCCGACATCATGGGAGACAGGGTCAGGGCCACAATACCGGAAATGGTGACTGCTCCGGCAAGGGTCAAGGCAAACTCTCGAAAAAGGGCGCCGGTTAAT
>JAUWLT010000153.1 GCA_030613515.1 Desulfobulbaceae bacterium | reverse complement strand
TCCGGCACAAAGCCCAGCAGTTTTGTATTGGCCAGGTAGTCATAGACCACCACTTCCGCCCGCTGGAGCAGGAATTTACCGCGCAGGGTAATCAGGCCCGGATCACCGGGACCGGCACCAACAAGGTAGACCTTGCCTTTTTTGGGGTTGGAATGTTTGTTATTATTCATCGGTGCGTATCGTATTCATCATAAGAGTCAGAGGGAAGGAACTATATCAAATAGATTCCAGCCTGTCCACTATTGCAGCCGCAAGCAGCGGGATCATCAGCTCATGGTGGCCGGTGAAGTTGAATCCTTTGCCGCCCTCAAGCGTGGGACGGTGGACCACGTTGACGGCAGGCCGATAATGGCGGATAAAATCAAAGTTTGCAGTGGTGATTTTTTTGACTTCATACCCCAGGTTACGGACTACGGTCAGGGCTTTTAAAAAAACCTCGGGCAGCAGGACCGCTGAACCGACATTAAGATAGACCCCACCTTCCAGTCCGCTCATCAGGCGGCAGAAGAGTCGAAAATCATAGTGGCTGGTCTGGCCGATGGCTGCCCCGTCGGCACCTGGATGGATGTGGATAATGTCCGTGCCGATGGCCACGTGCACGGTCACCGGAATGTTCATCCTGCGGGCCTGGGCAATCAGGCTCTGGTCATTGAACGGGAAATCCTGCCTGAGCAGCTCATTTCCTACCGCCTCGCCAAGGCCGATGTTCTCTTCTGCTCCGCGGTTGATGGCATTGTTGAGGATCTCGCCGGTTTCCTTTGCCGCACCAAAAGCACCAGCCGCCAGCACATCGGCGACCTCTTCGGACGTACGGCCCACCATGGCGATTTCCGTGTCATGGATAATACCGGCCCCGTTCAAGGCAATGGCCGAGATAATACCCCGCTCCATGAGATCAATCAGGATCGGATTCAGGCCGACTTTGATGACATGGGCTCCCATGCCGAGCAGGATTGGCCGTTCATCTTTAATCGCTGTTGTCGTTCGCTGGACAAATTCCGGAAAATCATTGCCGGCAAGCTGGGCAGGCAGGGCAGCCAGCAGTTCTTTTACGGTCATACCGGGGCGGACGGGCCGGGCGAAATCTTCAACTGTAACCTTGGAATGACGGTCGTGCACGGAGTAGGTGTGCAACTCGGTGAAGTCAAGAGGCATCATGATAGTTGATAGTGGAGAGTTGAAAGTGGATAGTGGATAGTTTTCAAGCTGAAGCGTACAGTTCCTGATTAAGGCAGCAAGTAAAAATAAGTTATCCCTTTCGGAGTCTACGCTTACCTGTTCAATCAGATCGATCAAACATGACCTAAATCTGAGCGCAATAGTGTACAACTTATTTTCACTTGATGCCTAACTGTCAACTTTCAACTCTCCACTATCAACAAAATATGGTTTTTTCCACCATTTCACAAAGCAGGTGCTCCACCCAGAGGTGCGTTTCCTGGATATGGGGCGTGGAGTCTGAGGGTACATTGAGGATCAAGTCGCAGCTGTGGGAAAGATCTTCCGGCACAGTACCTTCTCCGCCGGTAAGCGCTGCTGTTTTCAGCCCCATTTCACGGGCGGTTGCCATGGCCTTGACCACGTTGGCCGAGGTGCCCGAAGTGGAGATGCCCAGGGCCATGTCTTCAGGTTTTCCCAGGGCCTGTATCTGCTTGACAAAGATAAGGTCAAAGGAAAAATCATTACCAATGGAGGTGAGCACCGAGGTGTCGGTGGTCAGGGCAAGGGCAGGCAGGGGTCGCCTGTTGATGAGGAACCTGTTAACGAATTCAGCAGCCAGGTGCTGGGCATCAGCCGCACTGCCGCCATTACCGAAGATGAGCAGTTTGCCCCCATCGTTAAAGGTCTCAACAATCTGCCCGGCCAGTTCAATAATTTTTTCTGAAGATTCTCTGGCAAAGGCCTCTTTTGCCATAATTGACTGAACAAGGCTTGTAGAAATGATTGTTTTCATGATTGTATTAATGAATAAAAAAACAGGTGCTGTCAAATAAAAAAGCGTTTCCGTGCTCAGGGCACGGAAACGCTTTGCTCATACCGGTAATGCGGTGAAACTCTATCAGTCCAGCTGGCTCATAATCTCTTCAGAGATTTCTTTGATACCCTTGGACCCTTCCAGAGAGATAACCTTGGCATTGCTGTTGTTCTTAAAGTAGTTAACAGCTGCCATGGTACCGGTGTTTTCGTCGTAGTAGATGCCATGACGCTTGCCGATGGCTTCTACGTCCTGATCATCATCCCGCATGCTCAGCTCGCCGCCGCAGACACGGCACACCAGCTTGCCGTCTTTTTCCACCGGTTTGATAGCCTCAAAGGCAATGTGGTTGGGATGGTTGTTGTCATTGGCACACAGGCGGCGGCCCATGATGCGCTCTTTGGCAATTTCACGATCCAGCATGATCTCAATGACATAGTCCAGTCCCATGCCGGACTCGTTCAATGCCTTGTCCAGTGCCTCGGCCTGGGCCAGGGAGCGGGGAAAGCCGTCCAGTAGCCAGCCTTTTTCTTTAGATTTTTCCAGGGTCTCAAGGACCATGGGAATGGTGATCTCATCTGGGACCAGGTCGCCGCGGTCAATATACTCTTTGGCTTTTTTGCCAAGCTCGGTTCCACCCTTGATATGCTCACGGAAGATGGCTCCGGATTCAATGTGATCCATGCCGTATTTTTCTTTGACGATGGCACCCTGGGTGCCTTTACCACTGCCGTTTGGTCCAAATGCCAGAATGTTCATATCCGTCTCCTTATAGGTTGGATTGAAATAAGAGGATAATTACGATAATCCGTTGACTGTACATGAAAAGAGAAGGTCTTTGGAAATGAATGGCCTCTCATTTAACGGCTGACTATAACGCAACTTAGCGTGTTACGCTATTAAAAATGTAACCGTATACTTTTTGACAACCGGTGGTAAAGAGGGTAGAAACGGTCGCAGTGAAAGACAAATTTTTTATCTATTACTCAAATTGATGCTTATGAAAACAATTAATGTAGGACTTATCGGGTTCGGTACCGTGGGCAGCGGTCTGGCGGAAGTGCTTCTTTCCCAGCAAGAGCGGCTTGTTCAGCGCAGTGGACTGACGGTGCGGCTGGCTAAAGTTGCAGATATTATTATTTCCGAATTGCCGCCGGAGTTTGCAGGCACGGAGTTGACCAATGATGCGGCTAACTTGATTAATGATCCTGATATAGATATTGTTGTTGAGCTGATCGGCGGCATCCAGCCGGCCAAGACTTTTGTCATGGAAGCCATTGCTGCAGGTAAGCACGTGGTGACCGCTAACAAGGCCTTGCTCTCCCAGGAGGGAAAGGACATCTTTGGTGCTGCAGCCGCCAGGGGGGTGGAAGTCGGCTTTGAGGCTAGTGTGGGGGGCGGAATCCCGGTGATTAAATCACTCAAAGAGGGGCTGGTTGCCAACAAGATTTTGTCCATCATGGGGATTATGAACGGCACTGCCAACTATATCCTTACCCGGATGACCGACGAGGGAATCGGGTTTGCCGATGTTCTCAAGGACGCCCAGGAACTGGGGTTTGCCGAGGCCGATCCCACCTATGATGTGGAAGGGATCGATACGGCCCATAAGCTGGCAATCCTCATGACCATGGCCTATGGCATGAATATTACCCACAATGAGATCGTCACCGAAGGTATCTCCCAGGTTGAACCGGTGGATATCGAATTTGCCCGCGAGTTCGGCTGCCGCATCAAGTTGCTGGCCATCAGCCGTAACCATGGAGATCACGTTGAGGCCCGGGTCCATCCGACCATGGTGCCGGAGTCCCACCTGCTGGCATCTATTAACGGAGCCTATAATGCCATCCATTTTACCGGCGATACAGTGGGCAATGTGCTGTTTTACGGGCAGGGGGCGGGAAAATTGCCCACCGGTTCTGCGGTGGCTGCAGATGTGATGGATATTGCCCGTGATATCAAGGCCGGTTCCGTGGGCCGGGTGCCGTCGCTCTCCTACCTGCCCGGGGAGATCAAAGACATCAGGATTACTCCCATGGAGGAGCTGTTTTGTCCCTGGTACTTCAGGATTTCCGCAAAAGATGAGCCGGGCGTACTCGCTGCTATTGCCGGTATCTTGAGCACGTACGCGATCAGTATTGAATCGGTGATTCAGAAGGGACGCCAGCAGAGCGGGCCGGTTTCCATTGTCATCACCACCCATACCGCCCAGGAGTCATCGGTACGCGACGCCTTGGCTGAGATTGACAGGCTGGATGTGGTGAGTGCGCCAACGGTCAAGATCCGTATGCTTGCTGAAACGGCTTCTTTTGCAGATTGATGAAATACATCCTGCTTATCGGTGACGGCATGGGGGATACTCCGGTGGTTGAACTGGGGAATCGAACCCCGCTTGAGGCTGCAAATAAGCCGGAGATCGACCGGTTATGTGCAGCCGGCGAGCCGCTGCTGGTGCGGACCGTACCGGAAGGCTACCCGCCGGGCAGTGATGTGGCCAACCTCTCCCTGCTGGGGTATGAACCGGAAAAATACTATTCCGGGCGGGCTCCGCTTGAGGCGGTAAGCATGGGGATTGATATTGAGGCAGGTGAAATTGCTTTTCGCTGCAATCTGGTCAATGTCAACTATCATGACGACCGGGTAACCATGATCGATTACAGCGCAGGACATATCAGCACACCGGAGGCTGCCGAGCTGATAACCGCTGTCCAGCAGGCCTGCGGCACGGAAAAACTCACCCTGTACCCCGGTATCAGCTATCGCCATCTGCTCATCCACAGCGGAGAAGTGGATGCAACCCTGCATACCGCGCCGCCCCATGATTACATGGATCAGGATGTAACAGGATTTTACAACCAGTACCTGGCTGTCGACTATCTGGCAGAGCTGATGCGTACCTCGGCCAGGGTTCTTGCCGACCATCCGGTAAATAGAAAAAGAATTGCTGAGGGCAAACGACCGGCCAACTCCATCTGGCTATGGGGAGAAGGGAAGAAACCTGCCATGGAACCTGTGCAACAGCGGTATGGGATCAGCGGCAGCCTGATTTCCGCTGTTGACCTGCTTAAAGGGCTTGGTGTCTGCAGCGGTCTGGATGTGCTGGAGGTTGAGGGAGCCACCGGCTACCTGGATACCAACTACCAGGGTAAGGTAGACGCGGCCCTGGAGGCACTGAAAACGCAGGATTTTGTCCTGGTGCACGTGGAGGCTCCGGACGAGGCGGGACACCAGGGATTGGTGCAGGATAAGGTGCAGGCCATTGAAGATTTTGATGCAAAGATCGTGGCCCCGATTGTCGCCGAGATGGACCGGAGGGGAGATGACTACCGGCTGGTGGTAACCATGGATCATTACACCCCGCTTGCCCGGCGTACCCACGAAGACTGGCCCGTGCCCATGTTTATTTATGACTCCCGTGGCAGTAGTCATCCAGGCGGTGTCCTTTACACGGAAGAGAATATCAAGGCCGAGGTTAAAAAAACAGGTCTGAGCCTGGACAGCGGCGCTGAATTCTTTGCCCGTTTCATCGACCGGGACATACAAGACCATGGCTGATCTTCAGGTAAAGATGATAGAGCCTGTCTTCAGGACACAGTATCGCATCATCTACGGGGATACCGATGCCGGTGGTGTGGTTTATAATGGTAACTTTCTGCGTTTTTTTGAAATAGGTCGCACTGAGATGATGCGCAGTTGGGCCCTGCCATACAGCGAAATTGAAAAACAGGGGCTGATCCTGCCGGTCACCGAAAGTTACCTGCGCTACAAGGCCCCGGCCCTGTACGATGACCTGATCACCATAGCCACCTCCCTTGCTGAGCTGAAAAAGGTCTCCTGTCGTTTTCACTACCGGATAACCTGTATGCGGGCTGACAACGAACAACTTCTGGTCAAAGGCTTCACCAATCACGCCTGCGTGAGCCGCCAGGGCAAGCTGACACCTTTTCCTGCAGATATTCGGCAACGAATCAACAGGATTTGGCAGCTCCTATAAAGAATGAATATTGGAAAATCATTATTGACAACAGTAAAAGGATGATTTATATTGTCAGCTGTATCGCGGGGTGGAGCAGTCTGGTAGCTCGTCGGGCTCATAACCCGAAGGTCGTAGGTTCAAATCCTTCCCCCGCTACCAAATAAAATCAAAGGCTTAGGGGAAATAATCCTCTAAGCCTTTTTTGTTTTTATCCCCTATTTATCCCCAGGGGTTAAATTATCATGCAGGTGGCAGAAATAAAAAAAGCCCGAATGCCTTTTGAAAAAGGCATACGTGCTTGATCACATGTTGATTCCCATATTAACTGAACCAGTTTTCCCTGATTATTTAGACGCATCCCTCATGCCCAAGCCTGTGAGAACAAGGGGAAGAGCTGTCAATCAGCATTGAAAATTGACCTCTAAGCTTT
>JAUWLT010000289.1 GCA_030613515.1 Desulfobulbaceae bacterium | reverse complement strand
AGGTGCGCTGGTCAATGGACAGAGTGAAGCTGACAGGGGGCTCCTTGAGGTATTTGCCCGCAAAACTTGCACAAAAGGCGATGGCTGCCGGTTCAGTGCAGCCGGAGGTAACTTCAAGAGATTTCAGTATGGTATCTTTCAAGTGTTGCATAAGGTGTTAGTTAATAAATTGGGAGAAGGAAAATGGAGTGTGTCAAAGCAGACCCCCTTAAGACCAAACACAGACTGCCGGTGTGCTTTTCCTGTCAGAAGTAAGTGACAGGAAAATCAGTCAAACTTAACCTTGGGCATTTCCTTCAGGCCTTCCGGTACCTGGAAGTATTCGGCAGCTTCTACTCCGGCAAGGACTGTAATGAAACGACCGACAACGGTTCTTCGATAGGTGTTAAGGATTCTGACCGTGTCGTTATAGCGCTTACGTTCAACCGCTATCCGGTTTTCACTTCCCTCCAGGCTGTCCATGAGTTTTAAAAATGATTCATTGGCCTTGAGATTGGGATAATTTTCCTGCAGCATGAGCAGACGGGAAAGGGCACTTTCAAAGTTGTTTGCCGCCACCACTTTATCCGGAACCGATTTTGCCTGGAAATAGCTGGTGCGGGCGTTGGCAATGTTTTCAAAGATTTCCTTTTCATGTTTGGCATAGCCCTTAGTAGTTTCCACCAGGTTGGGAATCAGATCAAATCTCCGTTGGAGCTGATTTTCCACCTGAGCCCACTGTGCATCGACCTGTTCATCAATGGCAACAGCCCGGTTATACTGGACTATGCCCCACATGGAAAAAGCAATAATAACACTGAATACTATAACTGCAACCTTAGTGGCCTGACCCATGAATTATCTCCGTTTTGTAGTAATCGTTCAATAGTATCCGTGTATATCGTGGGTTACCAGCCTCCGGAAGCACCACCACCGCCAAAACCACCACCCCCACCACCGAAGCCTCCGATGCCGCCACCAAATCCCCCGCCGGATCCCCATCCTACCGGGAAGATGACAGGTGCCCCACCTCCGGACTTTCTGTTTCTTCTTCTGACACTGATAATGATGATGAACAAAATCAGCATCGGCAGAAAAACCACCAGGTTCGGCACCGGAGAGTTGGTTTTCTTCTGGACGGCAGGCAGCTGCTCTTTACCGGTAATCTCCACCTGGTACATTCTGGCAATTACATCAATAACCCGCTCGGCTGCAGTGACAATGCCCTGGCCATAGTTTCCCTGTTTGAAATAGGGCATCAGTGCTTTTCTGCCGATTGATCCCAGCAGACTGTCGGGCAGCACTGATTCAAGACCGTAACCGGTTTCAAACCTGTATTTCTTGTCCTCCCTGGCTACAGTGAGGAGTAAACCGTTATCATTTTCTTTCCGGCCCAGTTGCCACTGTTCTGCAGTTTTGAGCGAAAATGAGTTGATGTCTTCACCGTCAAGGGAAGTAATGGTGAGGATAACCATCTGAACAGTGGTTTTCTGCTCAAGTTCATGCAGAAGATTGACAAGCTGCTGTTCCTGCTCAGTATCGATGATTCCGGCAAGGTCAACTACCTGTCCGGGAGGAACAGCAGGCACCGGCGGGGTAACGGCGAAGAGCGGGGCCGGCGTCGTCAGCAGCAGCAGAAGAAAAAATCTAATCAGCAAGTTTTTCAACATATTTGGTAAGGTCTTGGGTTGCGTGGTAGTAGTCTGCAAAACAGTCACAGAGCTGTTCATTGTCTTCAGCAGTGTCTGGATTTTTCAGCTGGACAATTCTTTTGAAAATTCCGGTATCAAGGCCGGTGTACTTTTCCAGGGCAGCAGCAGTATCTTGAGCGGAGAGCATTAGTTTATGGCCATTCAGGAAAAGAATAGCCCTGAAAAGCGGTATATAACCGGTAATGGAATTGCTCAGCCACACGACCAATAGTTTTTCATCATCCAGCGATTCAATATATCCCTGGTGCAGCCAGAGCAGTTTTGATTTAATTTCCCTCTCACACTGCAGCAGAAGGTGCGTACGGTCTATGGAAAGATCCCGGAAAAGATCAGGGCCGAACATGGTATGATGAATGGCGGAAAAATTGAGGAATTCAATGGGAAAGACATCTAAAGAAGTCTCAATGTAGCCAGGTGTCATGAGCAGGGGGGCGGCAACACCATGTTGACTGTACTTTTTGCCGAGCCTGACGATGAAATCGAGAAACTCAAGGGTTACTTCGTCCACAACGACAATGGAGTTAACATCCGATTGTCCAGGGATAAAGTCAGGGGTCAGCGTACTGCCGACCACATGGATAGAGTGAATATTAACCGGCGAGTCACGCTGGATCGCCTCTGTAAATTCTTCAAAATGGCTTGAGATATTTTTTGTATATTGTTTAATTTTCATATTTATTTACTATTTATGATAGTTGTGCCCCGACACTTTATGCGGACAGGCGCAGGTAAGCGTAGACGCCGAGCGCGGAAAGCTGTGGTGCCACTGATCGCTTACCCTATTTATGATAATTGTGCCCCGCCTTTATGGAGCAGGCTCGGTACAGCTGTTCGAGCAGGATAAAACGGGTCATTTCATGGGTAAAGGTAAGCCTGGACAGGGACCAGGTCAAGTCGGCGTGATCAAG
>JAUWLT010000082.1 GCA_030613515.1 Desulfobulbaceae bacterium | reverse complement strand
GGTGCGATTAATTGTACCAACAATAAAGGGCAGCCTTAAGGTACAAGAGGATTTTAAAACAGCGTTTGTTGCTCCGGGAGCAGAAGCTCTGGCAGTAGCTCTGATGTTTCAGGAATGCCTCAAAACAGAAGAAGGTCCGGGTAAGGTAAAGATTTTTACTACCAAAGACGAGGCCTTTGACTGGCTAGGCGGCAGCAGGCAACAGTGGAACCTGATACGTGAACGTATCGCTCAGATGTGTTCGCTGTAAACCGGGCCCGCCAGGCCCGGTTTACATACAGTATTGATTGTATTGAATCACAGGAGAAAGTAAGTCGCGGCCAATCCCGTCAGAGACATGGTAATAAAATAGGGGAAGGCCAGCAGGACCATTCGACCATAGGAGAGTCGGATAACCGGGGCCAGGGCCGAGGTCAGCAGAAAGAGAAAGGCCGCCTGGCCGTTGGGGGTGGCAATACTGGGGATATTAGTTCCCGTATTGATGGAAACCGCCAGTCTGTCCAACTGGTGCATCAGGGCACCGGCCTGTTCCGCTGCAGACTGGGGCAGGGTGGCCAGCACTTCCTGCCGAGGGATTCTGTAATCGGTCAGCTTCTCCATGAGTTGTTCTCCGGTCATGCCGATGTCGGGGATCGCATCAAGCATGTGGACAAAATGCATTTTGGTTTCGGAAATATAGACAGTGGCGACAAAGACGTTGTCTGACATAATGGAGAGTAGACCGTTGGCAACGAAGTAGGCGACAAGTTGCATTTGTCCCTGTACCGCCAGTACAGAGTTGATGACAGGAGCAAAAAGATGCTGGTCATGAATCACTGCGACAATGGAAAAAAAGACAACCAGCAGGGCGGTAAAGGGAAGCGCCTCCTCAAAGGCTGCTCCCATCTGATGCTCTTCGATAACTCCGTTAAAAGAGGTCAGTAGAACAATAACCGACAACCCAATAATTCCAACTGCAGCCAGGTGGAAGCCAAGGGCAATAATGAGCCATAATCCTGCCAACCCCTGGGTGATGAGCTTTGCCCGTCCCCTGGCCCCTCGTTTTTCTTCCATCTCAACGGCGGTCTCCAGAAGATGTGAACGAATATCACCCGGCATCTCTACGCCGTAGGTAAAGAGTTTATATTTTTCAAGCAGAGCACAGGTTGCCAGGCCAACAACAAGAACCGGCATGGAGATCGGGGCCGTCTTGAAAAAGAACGGCATGAAATGCCAGCCCATTTCGCTGGCAATCAGCAGGTTCTGCGGTTCACCCACCAGGGTGCAGACTCCGCCAAGGGCGGTACCTACGGCACCATGCATCATCAGGTTGCGAAGAAAGCCTCGGAATTGCTGCAACTCCTGCCGGTGTACATCCTTGAGGGCCTTATCAGTCATCAGGTCATGGCTGGTTTGCATCCCCTGCCCTGAAACATAGCGATGATAAATATTGTAGAAACCATAGGCCACGGCAATAATCACCGCAGTGACGGTCAGTGCGTCAAGGAAAGCCGACAGAAAGGCCCCGGCAAAGCAGAAGAGCAGAGAAATATACATCTTTGACTGAACACGGACCAGGATGCGGGTAAAGGTGAATTGTAGAAAATCCTTCATAAAGTAGATACCGGCTACCATAAAGATCAGCAACAGGATTACTTCAAAGTTAGCCAAAGTCTCATGGTAAACCGATTCAGGATTGGTCAAGCCAATGGCTACTGCTTCAATGGCAAGCAGGCCGCCCGCCGGAAGGGGATAGCATTTGAGTGCCATGGCCAACGTGAAAATAAACTCGCCTATCAACACCCAGCCGGTAATAAAAGGGCCAACGGTATAGAGCAGTACCGGGTTGATAATCAGAAAAAACAGGATTGTCAGCTTGTACCATTTGGGTGCATTGCCGAGGAAGTTCCTTTGAAAGGCCTGGGGTAGAGTTTTAGGCATGGATATTTCCTTTTTTTGGGTTGGTCGGGCCGAGGGGTGTTAAGTCAATACCGGAAGCCCTCCTGATTGACTTATTCTTTAGTTGTAGCGAACAGTCAGCTGGGTGTCAATTTTTTTCGGCATCCAATTTGAAAAGCCTGGTTCCTGAATCTGTTGGTGTCACTATTTTCAAAAAATACAGGCCATTCGTTATGTACTGACGGAACGGGATTGGGTATTTTTTTTATGTTGTTGAAGCATGCTTGACGAATTGAACCCATTCTCGTACAAATAAGACAGAATTGTTCTATGTTCAGTGTTTTAGATTTCTTAATTTAAGTCGTGAAAAAGTATGTATTATGTCTGTCTATTACGTATGATGTGAGAATATGTCCTTTCCCATAGAGAGTGCCGTTGCATTATTAAAAGAGGAAGTCGCCGGCTACCAGGTACCGGTTGTGGACCTGATTGCCGCCCAGACGAAAGATCCGTTTAAGGTTCTGGTGGCGACCATCCTGTCTGCCAGAACTAAGGATGAGGTCACGGCAGCTGCGTCCAGGAAGTTATTCAAACGGGCAGACACGGTTGATGACCTTGGCCGGCTGTCAGTGTCCGAGCTTGAAAAAATTATTTATCCCGTGGGATTTTTCCGCAACAAGGCAAAGTATCTTGCTGCCCTGCCCGCTGTATTGCAGGAGGAGTTTGGCGGCAGGATTCCTGATGTGGTGGAGCAGCTGGTCAAGCTGCCGGGTGTGGGGCGCAAAACAGCTAACCTGGTGGTGGTTGTGGCTTTTAATAAACCTGCCATCTGTGTGGATACCCATGTGCACCGGATTATGAATATCTGGGGTTATGTGCAGACCGAAACACCCCTTCAGACGGAAATGGCCCTGCGCGAGAAACTGCCCTTGAAATACTGGTTATCCATCAACTCTCTGCTGGTGGCTTTTGGCCAGGGAACCTGTAAGCCGCGTTTTCCGCATTGTGATCGCTGTGTAATCGCCGGGTTGTGTCCACAGATCGGGGTCAATCCGCGTAAGGTCGCAGCCGATTACGGGAGTAAATCGTCTGCTTCAGCAGTACGCAGGTTTGTGTCCTGGAATGTGAACGGTCTGCGGGCGGCTCTGAAAAAAGGATTCCTGGACAGCCTGCATGAGCTGGATGCCGAAATTTTTGCATTGCAGGAGATCAAGGCCCTGCCGGATCAACTGCCCGATGAGGTGAAGTATATCCCCGGTTACCATGCCTACTGGTATCCGGCCCGGAAAAAGGGGTATTCCGGAACAGCTGTTTTATGCAGAAAGGAGCCGCTTGAGGTGGTTTATGGTCTGGGGAAAGAGGAATTTGACGATGAGGGCAGGGTACTGACTCTGGAATTTGATGATTTATATTTCATCAATATTTATTTTCCCAATGCCCAGCATGGCCTGAAGCGAATTGAGTTTAAGCAGGATTTTAATGGGGAGGTCCTGCATTACATGGATATGCTGGCCAAAAAGAAATCTGTGGTCCTGTGTGGCGATCTTAATGTGGCCCATAAAGAGATCGACCTGGCCAATCCCGGGGCCAATGCCAAAAATCCAGGATTTTCACCCGAGGAACGGGCCTGGATGGATGAAGTTGTCGGGGCCGGCTATGTGGACACCTTTCGTATGTTCAACCAGGAGCCTGAACAGTATAGCTGGTGGAGTTATCGCTTTAATGCGCGGGCAAAGAATATCGGCTGGCGTATTGATTATTTTGTGGTTGATCCCGGAAGCCGAGACCGGGTCAAGGCTGCCGCCATCCATGATGATATTCTCGGATCGGACCACTGTCCTGTAAGTATTGATTTTGTCTGATTTCAGGTAAGCGTTCACCAGCACCCCACGGAGTCTCGTGCCTCGCTTACCTCTTCGCACGATCAGGCTGACTCACATAGGACTACTATAGTTTACCAGCCTGCTTGTACGAATATGGAGCACTGGTAAACGCTTACAGAGCGGAGGTTACTGCAACGTCGGATTTGTTCTGGTGAACTGTTATGATTTCAGGATCTGTCAGACGCCCTGCTTCGCCAGGTCCAGAGTAGAATTCCACTGACCACCATGATCAGACTGAGCAGTTGGCCCATGGTCATACCAGCCAGTAGCCGGCCAAGTTGCGGATCAGGTTCGCGGACAAGTTCCACCAGAAAGCGAAAAATGCCGTATAAAGTGAGAAACAGGGCCAGCATGGATCCGTGCGGCCACAGTTTTTTATATTTGTCCTGCCAGGGTCGGGCCTTGAGAAACCAGAGGATAATAAACAGGAGAACGCCTTCAAGAAGGGCCTCGTAGAGCTGGGAGGGGTGCCTGGGCAGAGGGCCGCCGCCTGGAAAGATCATTCCCCAGGGTGCTTCTGTTACCCGGCCATACAGTTCAGCGTTCATAAAGTTGCCGATTCTTCCCAACCCCAGGCCGATTGGGACGGTTACTACGTACAGATCTGCTCCCTTCCAGAAATTTATATTGTGAAGTCTGCAGTACAGGCCGCCGCAGATAAGCACACCGATACAACCGCCATGAAAGGACATGCCGCCCTGCCAGGTGGCAAGGATCTCAAGGGGATGCTGCAGGTAGTAGGACAGGTTATAGAAGAGGATATAGCCCAGCCTGCCGCCCAGGATGACCCCGGCAATGATTGCAAGGTTCAGGTTATCCAGGTGTTTGAGCATCTGCTTCCAGCTGAACAGTTTGGCCTGGTACCTGACCAGCAGGTAGGCCGCTATGAAACCGAGAATATACATCAGCCCGTACCAACGTACCTGGAGCGGACCAAGGGAAAAGATAACCGGATCAATATTTGGGTACGGGAGCATATCGTCTGTCGGTTTACGATTTACCGTTTACAAGATGAAGCAGCCGTAATTCTTGCAAAAGGTTTTTGTAAACCACAGAGGCCACAGAGAGAACAGAGTTTTATAAAAAATATTCTCTGTGTTCTCTGTGTACTCTGTGGTGAGTTGTCTTTTCTGCTGTTACAAAATTCCCATTTTTTTCAAATGAACCTGGAGTACGGAGATTGCTGCCGGGGTAATACCGGAAATTCGTGAGGCCTGACCCAGTGACAGTGGCTGGACACTGTTTAGTTTTTCCACCACCTCGTTGGACAGTCCGGGCAGGCCGGTATACTGCATGTCCTCGGGCAGCCGGGTACGCTCCAGTCTTTTGAAGCGGTCCACCTGCTCCTGCTGGCGCTTGATATAACCGGCATATTTTATTTGCAGCTCAATTTCATCTCCAAAGTCCAGATCGCTTAAATCAATGGGCAGTTCAAGTTCAGCCCGCCGGGCAAGCTGGACAAGGTGTGTCAGCCTGATTTCAGGTCTGCGCAGCAACTCAGTCATGGTCATGGCCTGGCTGATGGGGGTGCTGTCGATTTCAGCCAGGTAGTCATTAACCGCTGCAGTCGGCCTGATGCGAAGGCATTCCAGCAGGTTTACGGTCTCTTCAATGGATTTTTTCTTGGCACTGAATTCCTGCCAGGTTTCTTCATCAATCAGTCCCAGCCGAAAGCCGATCTCTCGCAGCCGCAGGTCGGCATTGTCTTCGCGTAGCAGCAGCCGATATTCGGCCCGGGAGGTAAAGAGCCGGTACGGCTCTTTGGTGCCCAGAGTAACAAGGTCATCAATGAGTACGCCGAGATAGGCCTGGGAACGGTCCAGAATCAGAGGATCTTCCCCGCGAACCAGTTTGACCGCATTAATGGCGGCAATCAGCCCCTGGCCTGCAGCCTCTTCATATCCCGATGTGCCGTTGATCTGACCGGCATGGAACAGACCGGTTATCCGTTTGGTTTCCAGCGATGGTTTAAGTTCCAGCGGATCAATATAATCATATTCAATGGCATAGCCGGGTCGGATGATACGGGCGTTTTCCAGACCGGCAATGGAATGCACCATGTCAACCTGGGCCTGCAGGGGCAGGCTGGTGGGAATGCCGTTGGGATAGACTTCAACCGTATCCAGTCCCTCCGGTTCCAGAAATACCTGGTGCCGCCCCTTGTCGGGGAAACGCATGACTTTGTCTTCAATGGACGGGCAGTACCTGGCACCGACGCCTTTAATGATGCCAGCATACATTGGTGACTGGTCAATGGCTTTGCGGATAACCTCGTGAGTCTTCTCGTTGGTATGGGTGATATAGCAGGGCAGTTGGGGTAGTTTTGGAGTTTTGGAGCTTGCAAAGGAAAACAGGGAGGGCGGATCATCGGTATACTGCGCCTCTAAGCGCGAGTAGTCAATGGTGTTGCCGTCCAGTCGGGGCACGGTGCCGGTCTTCATGCGGCCTACGGCAAAGCCTGTCCGGCGATACCACTGGGCAAGCCGGGTGGAAGGGGCATCACCCATACGGCCGGCCGGGAAGTTTTTCAGGCCGATATGGATGAGGCCGTTTAAAAAGGTACCGGTGGCAACCACTACCGCCCGAACCGGAATAATTTCGTCAAGAGAGGTTCGGATACCGCTTATCTTCTCATCTTTGACCAGGATCTCATCCACTACTGTCTGTCTGATCTCCAGGTTTTCCTGGTTTTCCAGAACCGTTTTCATGCGCAGCCGGTAGAGCAGCCGGTCTGCCTGAGCCCGCGATGAACGGACCGCCGGTCCTTTGCTGGTGTTGAGTCTGCGAAACTGGATGCCGGTGGCGTCGATATTTTTTGCCATCTCGCCACCCAGGGCATCGATCTCCTTGACCAGGTGCCCTTTGGCCAGCCCGCCAATGGCCGGGTTACAGGACATGGCACCGATGGTGTCAACATTGATGATGCAGACAATAGTCTTACATCCCAAGCGGGCACAGGCCAGGGCGGCCTCGCAGCCGGCGTGTCCGGCCCCTATAACGGCAATGTCAAAGTCAGCCATGGGTAATCAGGTTTAAGGTTTAAGGTATCAGCAGTCAGCTGTCTACGACGGGAAACTGAAGTTGAGGCCTGAGACCTGACAGCAGATACCTTTTGTTTTAGGTCGCAGGTCGCAGGTTGCGGGAATTGTTTATAACCGTTTATAATGATGTGTCAGTTGCATGTAATGTTCTACAGATACTTTCATAACACTTAACGTTTAAAACTGGAAACCTAAAACGAAGCACCCCGGCACAGCCGGTTGGTTTTATGCATTATTCCTCCATTGTTTATGTACTCGGGCTGTTGTTGATTGTTACGGGCAGCTCCATGTCCCTGCCGTTGTTCTGCTCCTGGTACTACGGCGGATCGGATCTGATACCGATTTTAATATCAGCGCTGGTCACCATTGGTGCAGGATTGCCCGGCTGGTGGTTTTTCAGAAAACGTCTCGATCTGCAGATGCGTGATGGTATCTTTATTGCCGTGGTCGGCTGGTTACTGGTTTCAACCATGTCTGCCCTGCCGTTCATGATCCACGGGTCGATCCCTTCCTTTACCGATGCCTTTTTTGAGATGATGTCCGGTTACACCACCACCGGAGCAACTATTCTCAACGATATTGAAGCACTGCCACATGGGCTGCTTTTCTGGCGGAGTGAAACTCATCTGTTGGGTGGTATGGGATTTCTCACCCTGATCGTTATGTTTCTTCCCAAAGGAATGGGGGGCCTGCGTCTGTTTCGGGCCGAATCAAGTCCGGGCCAGGTTATTACCAAGGAGAAGATTACCGCGAGAACCAGGGACACCATGATCAGGCTCTGGTGGATCTATCTCGCACTTAATATCCTGCAGACATTGCTGCTTGTTGCCGGCGGCATGACCCTGTTCGATGCACTGTGTACTGCTTTCGGCACGGTTTCAACTTCAGGTTATTCCCCGAAGAATGCCAGTATCGGATTTTATGACAGCGCCTATTTTGACTGGGTCATCATCCTGTTCATGTTTCTTGGCGGCACCAGCTTCATCATGCTTTACCAGGTGCTGCATGGTGATGTGAAGGCCGTAACCTTGAACACGGAGTTCAAGTGGTATGTCCTGTTACTACTCTTCTTCTGCGGGATGGTCTCCTTGATCCTATGGAGGGAAAATACCTATCCCGGGGTGATGGAATCAATCCGGTACGGTACCTTTCAGGTTATGTCCCTGCTGACCACGACCGGATTTGGTACTGCAGATTATGAAAAGTGGCCTCAGGCCGCCCAGATGTTTCTCTATGTTGTCTGTTTTATAGGTGCCTGTGCCGGATCAACCACCAGTGGCATCAAGGTCGTCCATTATGTGATTATATGTAAATATATGTGGGGTACCGTACGCAAAATTTTCTTTCGACCTATGTCGATTGTTTCGGTTCGCTTAAATCGCAAGCCCATTGATTCGTCGATTATAGACCTTGCAATCTGTTATTTTATTGTCAATATCTTTATGATCTTTCTCGGCGGATGTTTCATGGTGCTGGTGGAAGATATGGATTACCTCACCGGCATGAGCAGTGTTATAGCCTCACTGATGAATATCGGCCCGGGATTCGGCGCCATCGGGCCGACAGAGAATTATGCCTTTATTTCAAATGTGGGCAAGTGGTTTCTCGCCTGGAACATGATGGTGGGTCGGCTGGAGATGTTTTCCGCCCTCGTTATCTTCTATCCATCCTTCTGGGAAAAATAAGACGGTACGATGGTAATATGTGAGCCTGGATCTTTTCTCCGGCCAGGTTGTAGGCTGGTCCCTGAATAGGCGAATGTCTAAAAAACTGATTATGGATGCCTTGCTTATGGCAATCTGGCGCCGTTGGCCGGTTTTGGGGCTGATATTCCATTCAGATAGGGGGAGTCAGTACTGCAGCCATGCTTTTCAGAAGATGCTGAAAACTTATGGTATGGTCAGCAGCATGAGTCGGAAAGGTAATTGTTGGGACAATGCGGTTGCAGAGATCTTTTTCAGCAGCCTCAAAACCGAGAGGGTCTTTTTCTCAAACTATACGACCCGCAAAGAAGCCAGGAGAGACCTCATTGATTACATTGAAATGTTTTACAACAGCAGCAGACGTCATTTCTATCTGGGTTATTTCAGCCCAAAGGAATTTGAGGAATTGTGGCTTTTGCAAAAAGCCGCTTAAAAAAAGTGTCCACTTTTACTAGGAGTCTGTCGGACTTTAGCCTTGGCCGTGATGCAATTAGCTGTTTTTCCGTAATTAAAGATTTTCCTTAAGCACTGGTGTTAAAGATTAAATCACATTATATCAGTATGTTACAAAAACAACTTTTTTGAGTCCGACAGTCTCCTAGATCATGTCAAAGGTCAGGCTTGACAAATGTGCATTTTGTTGGGAGGGAAAACTTTTTTACGTACGTGATTTAGCTTCGCACTGCCAACCCTAACCTTTCGTGTTACTTCCCAAATAAAAAATTTCTACTGTTCAGATCTGATTTCCCTAAGTTGCAAATATCCAACCTTTGAAATTTCACCGGCTCCGGCGGTGTTCAGGAATAACCTCAACATTTCGGTTGCCTACGAAAAAGTTTGACCTTACACTTGCCAATCCTATTTGATTTCTTAATACTCATCTCATAGAATGAGGTAGGATCTCAATCTTTTATACACGGAGCAGGAGTGCTCAAAATGCAACAAAAAACAAAAATTGCTCTCCTTGATCTAACCTGCTGCTCAGGCTGTGAAGTAAACCTGCTCCGGCTTGACACGGCCTTTCTCGACATAGCCCAGGATTTCGAGATCACCAACTGGCGGATGTTGCAGACAGGTACGGCCGCTGACTACGATGTTGTATTTGTGGAGGGCTATGCCTGCAACGATGAACAGGTTGAACTCCTGAAACAGGCCAGGGAAACCTGTGCTCTCGTTGTGGCGGTTGGTGTATGCGCAATGTCAGGCCACGTCTTTGCTCAACTGACTCCAGAGAATTTTGAAAGGCTCAAGGCTGTGGTGTATTCACCGGAGCATCAAACCGTAACACAATTTGTCAAGCCCGTTGCCCAGGTAGTGAAAGTCGACCACGTTATCCCGGGTTGTCCTGCAAATATTGAAGTTGCAGCCAAGCTTCTTAATGAGTTGAGAGAGCAGCCAATTACTTCAAGGGTACTGGAAGTTCATCCACCGGATTATGTTACAAGAATAGAAGGTCACGGGAGTCTCAAGGCGGATTTCAAGGAAGAAAGGGCTCATTTTTATCCTGAAGAAGGGGAACGCCTTGTAGAGGCTTTGGTAGTGGGAAAACCCTATCTCACCTCTCCAAGAGTGCACAGCAGAATCTGCGGAATCTGTCCGGTGGCACATTGCCTCTGCTCCATCAAGGCTATCGAAAAAGCCTTGGCAATACAGCCAAATATTTGCAGTAGACGTCTGCGCCGTATTTTTCAGTGTGGCCAGATAGTGCAGAGCCACCTCCTTCACCTCTATCTTATGGTTTTGCCATCCATTGCCGG
>JAUWLT010000182.1 GCA_030613515.1 Desulfobulbaceae bacterium | reverse complement strand
AGTTTACATGCTTCGTTCTGTTCCCATACCGGACCTGTTGCAGTGTCGTGAACTGTAATGCCACGATTCAGGAGTTCTGTTCTGGCCTCATCAGCAGCGACCCAGTCCTTGCAGCGGCGGGCTTCCTCCCGCTGCTCGATGAGTCGATTGATTTCCGGGGCAAGGGTGCACTGTTCCAGGCGCAGGAAACCAAGCACCCTGTTCATTTTGCGCAGGGCATCAAATACCTCGTTTTTCTGGTCCAGATCAAGGGTGCCGGAGTGCAGGACCGGATTTGTTTTTTTGATAAAATTAAACAGAGCGCCGATTGCTCTGGAGATGTTCAAGTCGTCATCCATGGCCGTAACAAACCTGCTTTCCAGGGCAGAGACATAGGTGGTTATTTCCGGGTGCGGCAAACCAGGCGGCAGACAAAGCAGCTTGCGTGTAAATTCATCAATTCGTTTCAAGGCCGTACGCACTGAATTCAGCTTTTTATAGGAGAACAGCAGCGACTTGCGGTAGTGTACGCCAAGAAGCATGAAACGAATTTCTCGCCCACTATAGCCCTTATCAAGCACATCCTGCAAAGTCACCACATTGTCTGATTCGACTGACATCTTTTTGCCGTTATTAAGCAGCAGACCTGAATGCAGCCAGTAATTAGCCAGGGGCTTGCCGGTCAGGGCCTCGGCAATGGCGATCTCGTTTTCATGGTGCGGGAACATCAGGTCCTGGCTGGCGGTGTGGATATCCAGGGTTTCGCCAAGAAAACGGGTGGACATGGCTGAACATTCGATATGCCAGCCAGGGCGGACATTTCCCCAGTCTGTTTCAAAAAATACCCCTTTTTTCAGTTCAGTAAGTGTCGAGCGCTTGAGCAGGGTGAAATCACGGGGATTATCCTTTTCATAGTTATCCAGGTCAACGGTATGGCCCAGTTGAATCTTACTCAGGTCGATACCGGACAGTCGGCCATACTTCTTAAATTTTGAGATATCAAAGTAGATGGAGCCGTGTTTTTCATAGGCATACCCCTTGTGGATTAATTCATGGGTGATCTCGATCATGTCGCCTACATGTTCAGAGGCTCGGGGATAGCCTGAAAAATCGTTCATACCAAGGGTCTTGATTGCCTCCCGAAAAGCGAAAATGTACTGGTCGGTGAACTCGTCCAGGGGCATGCCGGCCTTTTCCGCACCGGCAATGGTATTATCGTCAAGGTCGGTGAAGTTCATAAAAGAATTCACCTCAAAGCCCTTGAACTGCAGGTAACGGGTCATCAGGTCAGCGACCACAAAGCGGCGGCAATGAGCCAGATTGGGCGGCTCATAGGCGGTGGGACCGCAGGCATAAAAAGTTATTTTTTTGGTATGTACCGGTCGGAACACCTCTTTTTTGCGGCTCATGGTGTTGTACAACCTGAGCTGCTGCCGCGTTTCCTGCTTTTCCTTACGCACAAAAAGCGACGTACTCAGGTAGCGCTCTCCACCATCGGCAAACAAGGCCACCATATAGCCGTCCTTAACCTCTGCAGCCCGTTCCATGGCAGCAAACATGGCTGCACCAGAACTCATGCCCACAAAAATGCCTTCTTTACGGGCAAGCTGCCGGGCAGTGCGAAAGGCATCCTCATCGGCCACGTTCACAATCTTATGGGGCAGGGATTTATCAAATATTTCCGGCTTATAGGACTCTTTCATATTCTTGAGTCCCTGGATCTTGTGACCAAAATAGGGTTCCACAGCAATCACCCGCACATTCGGATGATGCTCTCTAAACCAGATGGACAGCCCCATGGCCGTGCCGGAAGTACCCAGGGTAACGATGATATCGGTGACCTTGCCACCCGTTTGCTGCCAGATTTCCGGACCTGTTGTTCTGTAATGGGCCTGCCAGTTAGCGGCATTGTTGAACTGATCGGTGAGGAAATAGAGATCCGGATGTTCACGGGCCATGGCATATGCCTTTTCAATGGCACCGTCTGTGGCTCTCTTGGCCGGGGTAAGAATGATCTCCGCCCCATAGGCCTGCATAATCTGACGCCGCTCCACACTGGCTGATTCCGGCATGACAAGCTGGCAGCGATACCCCTTGGCGGCGCAGACCATGGCAAGGCCGATACCGGTATTGCCGCTGGTAGCCTCAAGCAATATTTTTTCGGTGGTCAACTCACCACTCTCTTCTCCAGCCTCGACCATGGACAGAGCAATACGATCTTTTACGGAACCACCAGGATTCAGGCATTCTAACTTGGCATGGATCTCGCCGTCGCCTGCCGAAGTCATTCGGCAGAGAGAAATAATGGGTGTATTACCGATCAATTTGAGAATATTCATGGAACGATTACCAGCTGCAGTCACGACCGCAGCAAACTGAGTACATTTTTCAGTAATAAGGAAAATTCTCTCCCTGACTTTTTTCCACAGGAGACAAATAGCAATATCCTATTCTCGAAGCAAGAGCAAGACGTGATATTGCTGACCGATTAAATTTTGGCTTCCACCTTACTCCGTCCTGTTTTTCGTTGTAAGCCGGAGCCAGAGATTGCAGAATGCTTCCCGGGTATCAGGATCTGTAATATTATCCGCCATTGTCCGAAATTCTCTCTCGGCAGCGGGATCAACACTAATCGGTGGAGAAACGTACTCTTCCCGGGGTACATCAATCAAATCTGTGGGCTGCAGCATCCAGCGAAGATCATCCACCGTCTGGCGACCTTTCAAAAAGGTATTAATTTTGACCAGCAACTCCGGTTTGCCCAACTGCATCTGCTGCATCCAGATGGAATCCTGCACGTACACCCAGAGTACATCCCTGCGAAAAAAGGCAGGCATGCTGTGGGAGGAAATTTCTCGGCCAGCCACTTCAGTCCAGTGGCGAACCAGGGTAAAGAGATACCACTGGTTGCCCCACTGCTTTTGCCCGTACACTGCAACAAGATCATCACCGAGGGGGGTAAGCTTTTTTTTCTTTTTTTTTCCAACCATTCAATAAAGCTGTAACAAGATACTCGGGGGTGCTGAAATATGAACAAAACCACTATACCCTGAAATCATCTTTTCAGTATATACTTCTTTCTTCAGCCTTGCTGCTGAATGAGCTTCAGGTATAAAAAAAAGGACGACTCTCTGCAAGTGAAAGTCGTCCCCAATTTGTCTACTTCCAGCCCGCTAAAACCGCAGCAGGTCTTTTTTCAAGCAATTAATAATTGCTCAGGTAGTTTTTCAGCTCCCAGTCAGTGACTGCGGTACGGTAATTATCCCACTCTTTTTCCTTACCCTTGACAAATTTCTTAAGAATATGTTCGCCAAGAGCCTCTTTGGCAATGGGATTTGCCTTGAGAATATCAATGGCCTCTTTCAGGTTGGCAGGCAGGCTGTCAATGCCGGCGGCTTCCTTCTCGGCAGCAGTCATGGAGAAGATATCCTGGTCAACGGAATCCGGCGCCTCAAGATTGTTTTTCACACCGTCAAGACCTGAGGCCAGCATCATGGCAAAGGCCAGGTACGGGTTACAGGCCGGATCCGGGCAACGAACCTCGGTCCGGGTCCCCAGACCGCGGGATGCCGGGATACGGATCAGGGCGGAACGGTTGGAAGCGGACCAGGCAACATATACCGGTGCCTCATAGCCTGGAACCAGACGCTTGTAGGAGTTGACTAACGGGTTGGTCACTGCGACAAACCCTTTGGCATTTTTGGCAATACCTGCAATATACTGATACGCAGTCTTGGAAAGCTGTAGAGGCCCGTTCTCATCAAAAAAGGCATTGGTGCCGTCAAGATTAAACAGGGACTGGTTACAGTGCATACCGGAACCGTTAATACCGAATATCGGTTTGGGCATAAAAGTGGCATGCAGGCCGTACTCGGCAGCGATGGAACGAACTACCCACTTGAAGGTCAAGGTGTTGTCTGCAGCACTCAGGGCATCGGAATACTTAAAATTGACTTCATGCTGACCCTCGGCAACCTCATGATGGGAGGCCTCGATCTCAAAACCCATAGCTTCCAGGGTCTCGATAATCTCACGGCGACAGTTGATTCCGGTGTCATCGGGATCAACATCAAAGTAGCCGGCTACATCATTGGTAATAGTAGTTGCCTCACCGTGCTCATCTTTTTCAAACAGAAAAAACTCTGCCTCGGTACCCACATTCATGGTGTAGCCCATCTCTTTGGCATCGGCCAGGATACGCTTGAGGTTGTTACGGGGACAGCCATCAAACGGGGTTCCATCAGACTTATACACATCACAGATAATACGGGCGGCATTGGAACCGCTTTGGTTCCTCCATGGTAGGACGACAAAAGTGTCATAGTCCGGCTTCAGGTACATATCAGACTCCTCAATACGGACAAAGCCGTCAATGGAGGAACCGTCAAACATCATCATACCATCCAGAGCCTTCTCGATCTGGCTGATGGGCATAGCGACATTTTTCATAAATCCGAAAATGTCGACAAACTGCAGGCGGATGAAGTGCACATTCTGCTCTTCAATGGTTTTCATTATCTCGTCACGTGTCATGTTTCATCTCCTTATTTTTGGATGATTGTTAAAATAAATTCAGCAATAGCCGAATTATCCTGTTTACCATTTTACGCATAGTTGCGCATTCTTTAAAAATTGCGTTTGCGAAATCTATTTTTGTGATAGTTCACTCCCCTTCTTCATCACCTATGATGTACAACAATGTATGTTTGATCTTCTCCTGGAGCCGGTCATCTTCAACCTTGTCGCCATCAGCCGTTGTAACGAAAAAGATATCAATGAGCTGCTCCCCTTCGGTGGCGATGCGGGCCCGATGAATATTCAGACGAAAATCAGACAGGGTCTGAGTCAGCTGATACAGGGCTCCCGAACGATCACCTCCATAGACTTCAATTACAGTGAACCGGCGGGAGGTCTCGTTATCGACAATGACCTTTTTCTCCAACTGCTGCACCTGCCGTTTAGCTCGATGGCCCGCCGCCTGCAGTTTATTATGCAACTGCAAGCCGATATCCAACCGGTAGTTGACCGCCTGATTCAGGTCGTTTTCCAGCGCCTGCCAGTCCTGCTCGTCAAACCCGGAATCCGCCACCGGTACCACATCAAGCACATCCACCACCGTCCCGTCGGGCCAGGTGAATATCTGGGCAGCAAGCACGGAAAGCTTGTGCAGGGCCAGCACTCCACAGAGCTTGGCCAGCAGCCCCTGCCGATCCCGACTCAACATGAGCAGAGACCAGGAACCATGCCGGTTTTCCGGAAACAACAAT
>JAUWLT010000211.1 GCA_030613515.1 Desulfobulbaceae bacterium | reverse complement strand
TATTTATATAGAGGAACAGGCATGACCCGCGACGAAATCAAGGATATGATCCTTGAAATTATTGAAGATATTGACGAGGATGCAGAATTTGATGGGTTGGATGCGGATAAACCGCTCCGCGATCAGTTGGATCTGGATTCCATGGATTTTCTTGATATTGTCATGGAACTGCGCAAACGCCACAAACTGCAGATCCCGGAAGAAGAGTATCCCGAACTTGCTACCCTGAGCAGTTGTGTCAACTATCTGGAGCCAAAACTGAAAGAAGCGTGACAAGACATAGGGAAAAGGGAATAGGGAAGAGGAAAAGGACGAGTATCAGCTGTTTTTCCTTTTTCCTTTTCCCTCTTTCCTCTTCCCCTGTTTTTTTATATGGCTGATTATCAGCTCATCATTATCGGCGGTGGCCTGTCCGGGCTGGCCGCCGGTATTCGTTCAGCCCGTTTCGGGCACAAGACCCTGATAGTCGAACAGCATACCCTGCCCGGCGGCTTGAATTCCTACTATTTCCGCCAGGGCTATCTTCTTGAAACCGGTCTGCATGCCATGACCAATTTCGCCTCAAGGGGCGTAAAGCATGCCCCCCTGAACCGGTTGTTTCGCCAGCTTAAACTCTCCCGCAAAAATTTTATTACCCACCAGCAGATGGGCTCCGAGGTAATCTTTCCCGGGGCCTCGCTTAAGTTTTCCAATGATCTGAAGCTGCTCAGCGAGGAGATCGCCCGCAGTTTTCCAGCTTCCATTGATCGTTTCCAGGCCATGCTTAAGGAGGTTGAAGCCTATGATCCCTTTGCTGATGTCCCCTGGCAATCTGCACGGAAATTTCTCCATGATCGTCTCGCAGAACCTCTGCTCGAGGACATGTTGCTGCTGCCACTCATGGTCTATGGCAATGCTGAAGAACATGACATGGACCTTGGCCAGTTTGCCATCATGTTCAGGGCCCTGTTTCTGGAGGGGTTCTTTCGGCCCGAAGGGACCATTAAGGACTTACTTGATATGCTGGTGGCGCAGCACAAAAAGTTTGGCGGAGAGCTTCGTTTTCGGGCTCCGGTTGAAAAGATTATCTCAGGTGGCGACCGGGTGCATGGTATACGGTTGAAGGGTGGTGAGGAAATTACGGCTGACGCACTCCTCTCCACGGTGGGCATCCCGGGAACAGCCCGCTTGAGCGGCTGGCCCCTGGAGATTACCAAGTATACCGGCCGGATGAGCTTCATGGAGACCATCTCCATGGTACCGGCAACGAATCTGCAGCAGGAGCGCACCAATCAGACCATTCTTTTTTACAACATGCAGGAAAAGCTGGCCTACCAGCGCCCGGAAACCCTTATTGATCCGTCCTGGGGTGTGATCTGTTTCCCTGACAACTTCCAGGGGCTGGACAGGGATAGGAAAAATCCTGTCCAGGTACGGGTGACCAATGCGGCCAATTATGACCTCTGGCAGCAGGCCGAGCCTGCGCAGTATAAACAGTTTAAAAAGGAGTGCGGCAGGCAGTCGTCAACGGCAGTTGGGAAAATTATTGGGAATTATCGGCAGGACGTTGTATATCAGGATAGTTTCACACCAATGACTATTGAGCGTTTTACAAAAAAAACCGAGGGAGCGGTGTACGGCAGTCCAATCAAGATCAAGAGCGGCAGAACTCCGTGGCGGAATTTGTTTATAGCCGGCACCGACCAGGGCTATTTAGGCATTGTCGGCTCTATGCTCAGTGGTGTGACCATTGTTAATCAGCATTTGTTAAATTGAACTACGGATGGACACGGATACACGCAGATTTTCGGCACGCAAAGGCGCAAAGACGCAAAGAAAGAGGCAAAGGAAAAAAAGAGTTAACCACCCAAAAAATTAATTATGCGCGCTAAAGGAAAAATAACAAAGTGGAACGATGAAAAAGGGTTTGGTTTTATTAAGCCCTTAGCTGGAGGCAAGGAAGTCTTTATTCACATCTCAGAGTTTAGCAACCGTAATCGACGTCCTCAGTTTGATGAATTAGTTACATACACCCTTTCTACCGACAAACAAGGTCGATCTCGTGCAGTACATGCAACAATACCAGGCGATAAACAAAAGAAAAAAGTCAATCAGAATAGAGGATTATTTTCAATTATTCTTTCTGTAATATTTCTTGTAATTGTTAGTGTTATGGCTCTCACTGGCCGGATATTTCCTATGATTCTTGCTGTCTATTTGGGTGCAAGTCTACTTGCGTACTTTATGTATGCAATGGATAAATCGGCCGCTCAAAGAGGCGGTTGGCGAATAAGCGAAAGTACCCTTCATTTAGTATCATTGGTGGGTGGGTGGCCTGGAGCGTTAGTCGCCCAGCAAAAATTAAGGCACAAATCGAAAAAGCAATCTTTTCGTTTTGTTTTCTGGATAACAGTTGCTTTGAATTGCAGTGTATTCGTATGGACTTTAACCCCAAATGGTTCAGCTATGTTGCATACATTTATTAACAGCTACTATAAGGGTTAACAAACATCGTTAAGCTCATTGAGTTAATGTTTATTTTGCTCCAGTAATCTTTCGGATTCAGGTCTTTAAAAAAACTTTGCGTCTTTGCGCCTTTGCGTGAGAATATTGTTGCTGACAGCCTGCAGCCTAATCTGCTAATCAACCTAATTTTTTTATTATGTCCTTTACACCCCTTGAAAAAGTACAAGATAATTACGACGTGATCGTCATCGGCTCCGGTCTTGGCGGCTTGACCTGTGCCAACCGGCTGGCCCGGGCAGGTCACTTAGTGCTGCTGCTTGAGCATCATATTCAGCTGGGTGGTCTGGCCACCTGGTTCAAACGCGGCGGCCACATCTTTGATGTCTCTTTGCACGGCTTTCCCTATGGCATGGTGAAAACCTGCAGGAAATACTGGTCAAAAGAGATTCGCGATTCCATTGTCCAGCTGTATAATATCGTCTTTGATAATCCCCAGTTTTCTTTGACCACAACTTTTTCCAAGGATAATTTTACCCGTATCCTCCATGAACAGTTTAAGCTGGACCGGACAACAGTAGATGATTTTTTCAATACTGTGCGGGCAATGAATTTTTACGATGACCAGACCATGACCACCCGGGAACTGTTTGAAAAGTTTTTTCCGGGCCGTACCGATGTCCACCGCCTGCTCATGGAACCTATCACCTATGCCAACGGTTCTACGCTGGACGAACCGGCCATTACTTACGGGATTGTCTTTTCCAACTTTATGAACCGAGGCGTGTTTACCTTTGAGGGCGGCACAGACCGATTGATAGGTATGATGGCTGATGAGCTGAAGAAGAACGGGGTCACCATCTGTACCGGAGCAAGAGTTGATCGCATTGTGGTGGAAAACGGTAAAACAAAGGGGGTGACTGTAGGAGAACGGGTGATTGCTGCACCGGCTGTGGTTTCCAACTCAGGCATTACCAATACCATTGACAACTTAGCGGGCCGGGATGCATTCAACGATGATTTCCTGTCCCGTTTTGACAAGGTACAGGTGAATAACTCCTCCTGCCAGGTCTATTTCGGTATACGCAAGGGCGAAGATTTCGAGGATGTGGGCGACCTGCTCTTTACCTCCACAGCTGAGGAATTTTCTTCAGAAGAGATGCGCAGGATGGACACCAGGAGCCGTACCTTTTCCGTTTACTACCCCAAAACCAGGCCGGACAAACCGGACTATACGGTGGTGGCCTCCATGAACGGTAACTTCGACGATTGGGCCGCCCTTGACGACCAGAGATATAAACAGGCCAAGGATGATATGGTGGAGCGCTGCTTCAATGACCTTGAACGCTACATCCCCGGTATTCGGGACAAAGTAGACACCATTGAGTCCGCTACCCCCAAAACCTTTAACCGTTATACCCTTCACACCAGCGGCACCTCATTCGGCACCAAGTTTGAGGGGCTGGATATCTCCCGTACCATATTCAAAGAGGTGGGCGGCCTGTTTCATGTCGGATCGGTGGGCATTATCATGAGTGGCTGGCTGGGTGCAATCAATTATGGTGTTATAGTGGCCAACGATGTAGATGCCTACGTGAGAAGCTGATTGGAACAGGAAAAGGAATAGAGAAAAGTAAAAGGTTGCCCTGATGGCGAGCAAATGTATCTGTTCTGTAAAACCCACCGCAGAGACGCAGAAGGTGCAGAAAAAATATACTGATTATGTACAAAGCGCAGCCCGCAAATGCTATCCATTAATAACTATTTGATATTGTTGATCTCTGTAGGAGCCCAGTCCCCTGGGCGAAGAGAGGCAGGGTTTTCTGCCAAGGCCACAATCGCCCAGGGGACTGGGCTCCTACACAAAATGTTGAAATTTTCGCTTAGCAACAAATTTTTCTGATGAAGAATTTTACTGATCAAAAAGCCATCGTTACCGGGGCAACCCGAGGTATCGGGCGTGCTGTAACCGAGGCATTGCTGGCCGCCGGGGCCACGGTCATTGGGGTGTATGGTGGTAATGAGGCAGCAGCTGAGGATTTTGTTGTCTCCTGTGGAGCAGCCGCAGATCGTTTGCAGCTCCATAAGCTTGATGTCGGTGACTACAAGGCGGTAGAACTATTTTACGGGCAGGTTGAAGAAGAGTTTGACACCGTTGATATCCTGGTCAACAATGCCGG
>JAUWLT010000036.1 GCA_030613515.1 Desulfobulbaceae bacterium | reverse complement strand
ACCGGTGGTGATGAGGCAGCTCTTTTTGTTGCCGATCTTTTCAGGATGTTCTCCAGGTATGCGGAAATGCAGGGCTGGAAAGTTGAAATCATGAGTTCCAACCCTATCGGTATTGGTGGCTTTAAAGAGTTGATCGCCCTGATTACAGGTAATCAGGTCTATTCTCGATTGAAATATGAGGCTGGTGTGCACCGTGTCCAGCGAGTGCCGGAAACCGAGACCCAGGGCCGAATCCATACCTCGGCCGTTACTGTGGCCATTATTCCGGAAGCCGAAGAGGTGGACTTGCATATTGAACCAAATGAGTTGAAGTATGACGTCTACCGTTCATCCGGACCAGGTGGCCAGTCGGTCAATACCACTGATTCTGCTGTCCGGGTAACTCACCTGCCCACTGGCATTGTCGTCACCTGCCAGGACGAAAAATCACAGCACAAAAACAAGGCCAAGGCTACACAGGTCATGCGCGCCCGGCTGCTTGACAGACTTGAACAGGAACGGCACGATAAGATTTCTGAGGACCGTAAAAGCCAGGTCGGCAGCGGCGACCGCAGTGAACGTATTCGGACCTATAATTTCCCACAAGGGAGAGTAACCGACCATCGGATCAACCTGACCGTCTACAAACTGGACCAGATTCTGTCCGGTTCTCTGGATGAGATTATCCTGCCGCTCAACACCCATTTCCAGACAGAGGCTTTAAAAGAGCTTAATTAGGTATTAGGTATCAGGTTTCAGCAGTCAGCTTAAAGTAAGCCGCCTTTGGCGGGAAACTAAAAAAACCGACACCTAATATCTGATGTCTGACACCTGATACCTGATACCTTATATCATACAATGCAGGTCCAACAACTGCTGAAAACTGCTGCTGCAACCCTTGCAGAGGCAGGCGTTGAGGATAGTCGACTGGAAGTGGAACTGCTGTTGCTGGACTGTCTCGGTGTGTCAAGAAGCCGTTTATTTTTCCTGTATGATCAAGAGGTCAAGCCGAAACTTGAACAGCGATTTCAGGAGGTTCTCTCCAGACGATGTCGTCGTGAACCGTTGCAGTATATCCTTGGCAGCTGTGAATTCTGGTCTCTGGATTTTCATGTTGCTCCTGCTGTTTTGATTCCCAGGCCGGAAACGGAATTTTTGCTTGAACATGTTTTTTCTACCCTGGGTCTTGAGCGAGATATATCTGAACTCAAAATTCTTGATCTGTGTACAGGAAGCGGTGTGATTGGTGTTGTCCTTGCCAAGGAGTTTGACCATGCGGCCGTTACAGCAGTTGATTACTCCTCTGACGCCTTGGCCTTGGCCCGGGAAAATATTGCACGCCATGGCCTTGAAGAGCGGATTAACCTGGTTTGTGCGGACCTGCTGACCGGTTTCAGGCCGAATCAAGTATTTGATGTTATCGTAACCAACCCCCCTTATGTTAAAGCCTGTGACCTGTCCGGACTTGAACCGGAGGTGCGTGACTGGGAACCTGAGCTGGCTCTGTCCGGTGGCGAAACGGGTATGGATGTTATTAACAGGATTTGTTTTGACGCCTGCCATCATCTGAAACCCGGCGGCTGGCTGTTCATGGAAATCGGTGCGGATATTGGAGGGCAGGTTGAACATGTTTTTGCAGCATCTGAGAGGTATGAACAGGTCAGGGTTGTGCAGGACTGGGCAGGAAGACCTCGTGTATTACAGGCAAAATTAAGGCAGTAAGTAAAAATAACTTATACATCTCGGAGTCTGCGCTTACCTACTTGCCTTTCGGAGTCTCGTGCCTCGCTTACCTGTTCCGTATTCTTCGTTGCTTCGTCGGTTACATAATGCATTATGCACTCTCCTTGCGCCTTGAATCCAAACCAAAATTCGGCGCAATATGCACAACTTATTTTTACTTACTGTCTAAGAAAGAAACTTGATTAACTACCAAGAGCTGGATGCATATGGATAAGATACGTATCAATGGAACACGACCCTTATATGGAACTGTGGCTGTCAGTGGTGCAAAGAATGCAGCCCTGCCTCTGATTGCCGCTACTTTACTCACGCCGGGAACACATACCCTGCATAATGTGCCGGACTTGCGTGATACCAGGACCATGCTCAAGCTCCTGGAAACCCTTGGTGCCACTTGGGAGCGGTCGGGCACCAGTGTTCAGATAAATACAACTGATCTTACCGGTGCTGAGGCACCCTACGATCTGGTCAAGACTATGCGCGCCTCCGTGCTGGTGCTTGGTCCTCTCATTACCCGGGTCGGTCATGCCCGGGTGTCCCTGCCTGGAGGCTGTGCCATCGGTGCCAGGCCCATTAACTTTCATCTGCGTGGCTTTGAACAGTTAGGAGTCGAAACAATTCTTGAAGGAGGTTATGTCGAGGCCCGCGTTCAAGGACGCCTTGAAGGCAGTACGGTGTATTTTGATATTCCATCAGTAACCGGTACGGAAAATGTTCTGATGGCAGCAGTGAAGGCTACCGGGCAAACCATCATAAAAAATGCGGCTAAAGAGCCTGAGGTTGGTAATCTTATTGATATGCTTACTGCCATGGGCGCGGAAATTGAAGGTCGGGATACTGACCGTTTAATGGTAACCGGTGTCGACTTTCTGCAACCGGTTGAGGCGACCATCATCCCTGATCGAATTGAGGCAGGGACCTACCTGATAGCTGTAGGGGCTGCCGGTGGCGAACTTACCATTACCGACTGCTTCCCATCGCAGCTGCCGGCATTGTTGGAGAAACTACGTGCAGCCGGTATGTCCATTGAAGACAAGGCGAACAGCTTTACCGCGTCCTGTCCTGTGGACTCCGCAGGCAACCGTTGTCCTTTGCGTGGGGTTAATGTTACCACCATGCCCTATCCCGGTTTTCCAACCGACCTGCAGGCCCAGTTCATGGCACTCATGATCCAGGCTGACGGGGTGTCTATCATTCATGAAACTATTTTTGAAAATCGTTTTATGCATGTGGCGGAATTGCAACGACTTGGCGCTGATATCACCATTGACGGCGCCAGCGCCGTCGTACGGGGTATTTCCCGTGACAGGATTTGTGGCGCTCCGGTGATGGCAACGGATCTGCGTGCCTCTGCCTCACTGGTTGTGGCCGGTCTTGCTGCATCAGGTACTACGGAGATTTCCAGGATCTATCACTTGGAGCGGGGCTATGAAAATATGGTGGAAAAGCTGCAGGGTGCGGGGGCGGACATTGAAAAAGTCAAGGCTTAAGAACTGTCTAATCTCAGGGAGAAGAGGGCAGGGGAAGACATATCTCCACGACGCAGCCTGTACTTTCCCTCCGGTCCAGGATAGTGATTTCTCCATCATGGTGTTCAAGTAACTGTTTGACAATGGAGAGACCAAGTCCGGTGCTGTCTCCCCAGGTGGAATAAAAAGGCGTAAAAATATGCTCCCGGATTTCTTCGGCAATACCAGGTCCCTGATCAACCACCTGGATGCAGAGGACGTTTTGCCCTTGTTGTTTGTCTTCGCGTGCCTTGATAACTACCGGATGCAGAGTCTGACTGGAGGCCATGCAGCTGTTTGCCAGCAGGTGTGACACAATGGTCTGCAGCTGCTGTCGGTCTGCCCAGCAATAGAGTTGATCCGGGATTTCAACAACAATGTTGCACCCCTGGTGCCTGCTATTTTTGCAGGTAAGCTGGCTTACAGTCTCCTCGACCATGCGTACCAGGTCAAACCACTCCGGGGTAATTGCTGTGGGGCGCGCAAATTGGAGAAAATCAGTAATGGTTTCTGCCATCCGGTTTGACTCCCGCAGGATGATGTCGTTTAAGCTTTGGTTGGTGCTGTCCGCTTTGCTCTGATCGGCCATGTCCATGGCCAGGAGCTGAGCAGATCCGGAGATGGCTGCCAGCGGGTTGCGAAAGTCATGGGCAATTGCCGCACTCAATTCTCCGATTGCAGCCATTTTTTCAGCATCCCTGACCTGCTGTTCCATTTTTTCCACCTGGCTGATGTCCTGCATGGTGATTACCTTGCAGTTGCTGCACTCAGGTTCATCCAGCAGCGTATCAGTCGGAAGGTTTAAACGGGCAAAGGAATATCCAACACGTATCATATTCCCGTCTTCTCTCTTCAGGTCGGCAACCTGCCTGCCTTTCTCTTTCTCTTTCTCTTTCTCTGTCAGAACAATGCCTGAAAAAAAAGTGTCAAAGGACTGGCCGATTATCTTATCCGCAGGGAAACCTGAAATTCTTTCAGCAGCAAAGTTATAGGATGTTATGGTATTTTCGCCATCAATGGTGATGATCCCGGTGCTGATATCATCAAAAATTTGCTTGTAGAGCCGGCTCAGGCGGTCAAACTGTAAAGAGGTCTTGGAGAGCTCTTCTTCTGTTGAGCGCAGTCTTCCTGCCAGCATGCCGCTAAGCAGGGCCATGGTAAAAAAGGTCACCCCGTAGACCGCAAAAATATTGGTGATTGATAGAGAATTTTTCAGGGGAATATAATTGGTTTCTGCATAAAACGGGGGGAGAAAACCCAGATATTCACAGGTGAGAACAATGCCGAATAGTATTGTTGCAGCGGCTGCCGGGATGAGTCCGCCGATCCGGTACAGGATCAGGCCGCCTGCAATTATCGGGAAAATAAAGACAGAGGTAAAGATGGACTGGCTGCAGCCGGTGCCGAACACGAGCACGGCTGCAAATATGGTGTCGGACAGGAGCTGGATCAGTCCGAAACGGCGTATACGGTGGGATTTGTTCTGCAGCAGGGCTACAGAGCCGATGGAGTAAATAAAGACGACAGACAGAAAGGCCAGGGTAACGGACAGGGGTGGCAGGATGACATTTTGGCCCTGGGCCTGAAGAACAGCAGTGATGGCAATGAGCAGGGTGAACAGGACAACCCTGATCATCATCAGCCAGAGAATATGGTGGCGAAGTTGTTCCTCGGTATCATGAACCGGAGACAGTGCCTTGAAGAATCTGCGTTCAGCCATGGGATATCCGCCCTAAGGACTCACAAAAAAATAATTTAGCATTCTGAGGCGACACTGCAACACATCTTTCTGCGATCCACAGATAGCAGGTAAGCGAAGACTCCGAACCCCTCGAAATAGCTCTGCTATTCCTGCTGGGTTACTATCTGCGGCTTGCCAAAATCTATGTCCCATTGTCAACTCATAATCACTGATAATTTTTTTGAGCGAGCCCTAAGCTGTACCCGGCGGTTCCCGGGCAGCATGTTTGGCTATCCGGTCTTTCAGTCAATCTTATATTTTTTGGTCTTGTATCGCAGAGATCTGAAACTGATTTTGAGCAACTCAGCTGCACGCATTTTTGAGCCGCCTGCCTTTTCCAGCGCGTGGTTGATCATCTTTGTCTCCAACTTGACAAGGATGTCCTCCATGCCCCGCTCAAACAGTTCCTGTTCGTCTTCTGCGGCCACAAACAGCGCTTCCTTAACAGGGGAATTCTTTCCCTTACGGGACAAGATAAGGCTTTCCGGCAGGATGATATTGGACGACTCCAGGGCTACGCCACGTTCGATGATATTTTCCAGCTCCCGCACGTTGCCGGGAAAATCATACTCCATGAGTACCTCCAGACCATAAGAGGAGATTGTCTGAACCTCTTTATCCAGCAGCCTGGAATATTTTTTCAGGAAATGATTTACCAGGAGCGGCACATCACCTTTACGTTCCCTGAGCGGCGGCACACGGATGGGTACGACAGCCAGTCGGTAATAGAGATCTTCCCTGAATCTTCCCTCCATGATTTCATCTTCCAGCTTCCGGTTGGTGGCGGCAATGATCCGAACATTAACCTGTCTGGTTTTTGCAGAGCCAACGGGCATGAACTCGCGTTCCTGCAGGACCCGTAAAAGTTTGGTCTGGATGATAGGAGTAAGTTCACCGATCTCGTCGAGGAATGCGGTGCCCGAGTTCGCCTGCTGGAAAAGGCCTGCCTTGTCGGCAATGGCCCCGGTAAAGGATCCCTTTACATGGCCGAAGAGTTCACTTTCAAGCAGGCTCTCGGGAATTGCACTGCAGGTGATGGGAACAAAGGGATTGTCGGCAACACGGGAGAGTTTGTGGATGGCCTTGGCAACCAGCTCTTTGCCGGTTCCGGATTCACCGTAGATAAGAACAGTTGCCGGTGTGGGAGCTATGCGTTTGATTAAATCAAAGATTTTGACCATCTCCGGACTACGGCCGATGATCCCGGGGAATGCGTCTCCTGTCTCGGTGGCAACAGGAAATTTGCGGCTTGTTGCCGCCCTGCTCACAGCTTTGATCTCATCCACATTAAAGGGCTTGGTGATGTAATCAAAGGCACCGTTTTTCATGGCCAGAACCGCATCTTCGGGTGAGGCAAAGGCGGTGATCATGATCACCGGCAGGTCAGGGGTGCGATGTTTGAGCTCTGCCAGCAGGTCAAGACCGTTCATGCCCGGCATCCGGATATCGGTTATAACAAGTTGTATTTCCTCCTTTTCCTCTATTTCCAGGGCCGTGGCCGCATCCGGCGCGACAGTCACGGCATAGCCCTCTTTCTCAAGCAGTATCTTGAGAAATTCTCGCATACTGAGTTCGTCGTCTACTATAAGAATACGGGTCATGGTTACGTCAACAGTGGGGGCTGGTTTTTTCGTACTTGTCGCTGGCAACAGCTGTTCTACATCTTTGCAAGGTACTTAAGCAGATTAGCTCTTATCGGGCAGTGAAGTCAATCACTATCAGGTTCCGTGTCCCGTGATATTGTGCTTGAATGACGTCGCTGGAGCTGACTTTTGCTAATCATCGTTCGTGGTATCATAATTACTCCTCTAACCGGTTTACATCATTATGTGGATGGGGTATGTTGCTCCCGAAATAGAGTAATATAGGAAAAATACGTGAGTACATCTGAATCATTAGATAAACAGTCATTGATCGAGCATCTTACTGAACTGCGCTCCTGCCTGGTGATATCCATGGCTGTCGTTGCCGCAGGCTTTGCTGTTGCCTATTATTTTATCCGGCCCATCGCCGACTGGTTTTTCAGGCCGTTGGTACAGGTGCTGCCGGAAAATAAGACTCTGATCTTTATCTCCTACCAGGAGGGGTTTTTTTTTATCTGAAGCTTGCCCTTGTCTGTGGAATTTTTTTTGCCAGCCCTGTAATTTTTTACCAAATATGGCGTTTTGTCGCTCCGGGGTTGTACCACCATGAAAAGAGGGCCCTGCTACCCTTCAGCTTTGTTTCCACCCTCTGTTTTGTCGGCGGTGCTGCTTTTGGTTATTTTGTAGTTTTTCCTCCCGCTTTTCGTTTCCTGATCGGTTATTCCAGTGAATTCCTGGACCCCATGCCTGCGGTCAGTGAGTATTTTTCCCTTGCCCTGCGGTTGCTGCTTGCCTTTGGTGTTGTTTTTGAATTGCCTGTTTTTCTGGTTTTTCTTGCAAAGATAGGTGTGATCAATGCAACTTTTTTAACCCATAACCGAAAATATGCCTTTCTTTTAGCCTTTGTTATCGCTGCTATTCTCACTCCCACACCCGATGTGGTGAATCAGTTGTTCATGGCTGGGCCACTTATCATCTTGTATGAGATAAGCATCCTCGCTGTTCGGTTTTTTGCCGGGAAAACCTTTACCGGTTTTGAAAAGGGAGAAAAATCAGGAGAAGATGAGAACCCGTCAATAGAGCAATGAGTGGTTTGATCATTTTTTCAGCAATATTCTTTGAGAGGTTGTCTACTTTATGGTTAATTGTCCATATTGATACTTTTTATTCAGTGTAAATCTAACTGTGCACAGGAGGAATTATGTCGTACGCCACAGATTTTGATAAGGCCCTTGCAATCGGTCGTCCACCCAACATCAGTTCCCTGTTCCCCAATTCCAGGGCCTTGATTGTCAGCGGCAAGGTGATCGATCGGGCCATGCTGGCAAAAGGAAAGGCCATGACCATGGCTGCCAATGGCCGGAACCATCTAGTTATTCGCGGTGCTCTGCAGGCTGCCCAGCGTGCCCGGGCAGCTTTGATTATTGAGATTGCCAGGTCCGAAGGCGGTGCAACTGCCTACTGTGCTACAAATTACTGGAACATGGCCCGGCAGGTGGATGCACTGTGCAATGAACTGGCCATAACGGTGCCGGTGGCTATTCACGCCGATCATTACGGGATCAAATCAACAGACGACCTGCCCTTTGCCCGTACGGAAATACCTTCTCTTTTTGATGCAGGCATCACCTCTATTGCTATTGATGCGTCCCACATGCCCGACGATGATAACCTGCTGGCCAGCATTGACCTGAACCGGTATGTACCCTCCTGGGCAGGATATGAAACCGAGGTGGGGGAGATCAAGGGAAAGTTTGGTCTGTCTACCACAGATGAGGCCCTTTTTATTATTCAGGGGCTCAATGGACACGATATTTTTCCTGACTGGATTGCCCTGAACAACGGAACAACCCACGGCATCGAGGCTTCAAGTCAGGGGATCCAGGTGGATCTGACAACAGAGATTCACGAAGCCTTGACGGACTATGGTGTTTCAGGGGCTCAGCATGGAACTTCCGGCAACAACTCGGATCGGTTGCGAGCCATTGTTTCGGGTACGAGGACGACAAAGGCCAATGTGGCCACTGCCCTGCAGATGATTTCCTGGGGGCTTGAGGTCAATGATTACGGCAATGCTATCTTAGATGATGATGGTGAGTTTATCAAGGTCGTTGGACAGGGCGTAAGTGAAGAACTCTGGCAGGAGATGCGGATGTACGCTAAAGAGCAGGGGTTGTCCGGCGGTAATTATAAAAAACTCAACATTGTTTTTGAAAACAAGATAATGGGCCAGCCAAAAGCAATACGGGATCGTATGGCTCGTCGGGTGGAGGATTTTGTCTACAGCCTGCTGGTCGAGGTTTTTAACGCCGGTGACACAGCCCGTTTTGCAGTGGATGCAATCCTGGCAGCCGGATCCTATGATCTGGGATCGAAGACCGGACGTACCCAGTCGCCGGAGGAGTGGACTGAGGAGAAGATTCGTCAGCGCGCTGCTGCTCTTGATACGGATAAGGGACCGGAAGGGGATTTTGATGACTGAGTGAGGATAGGTATAAGGTGTAAGGTAAAAGGTATAAGGTCATGGTTAGCTGCCTGCGGCAGTTCGTTGAAATGTTTTCTATGGAATAATTGATGCAGAAGATATTAGTTACCGGTGCGGCCGGTTTTATCGGCCATAATCTGTCCAAACGGCTGCTTGAGAATGGTCGTACCGTAGTTGGGTTGGATAATCTTAATGACTACTATGATCCCAACCTGAAACGGGATCGACTGGCTCAGCTGACCAAGTTTGACCGGTTTTCTCATGCCGATTTCGATATGGCGGACCGAAGTTTAATGGAAAAGCTGTTTGTTGACGAACAGTTTGACAGTGTGGTTAACCTGGCTGCCCAGGCCGGGGTTCGGTATTCGCTTATCAATCCGCATTCCTATGTGGACACCAACCTGGTCGGTTTTGTAAATATTCTGGAGGGGTGCCGGCATACAAAGGTTAAACACCTGCTCTATGCCTCTTCAAGCTCTGTCTACGGCGCTAACACCGCCATGCCGTTTTCCGTACACGATAATGTGGATCATCCGGTTTCCCTGTACGCGGCATCCAAAAAAGCCAATGAGTTGATGGCGCACAGCTACAGCCATTTGTATAATTTGCCCTGCACGGGACTACGTTTTTTTACCGTGTACGGCCCCTGGGGCAGGCCGGATATGGCCTTGTTCCTCTTTACCAGGGCTATGCTGGAAGATCGGCCTATAGATATTTTTAATAATGGTGATATGGAGCGTGATTTCACCTATATCGACGATATAGTCGAGGGAGTTTTAAGGTTGCTTGACCATCTGCCCCTGTCCAATCCGGACTGGAGTGGAGATAATCCTGATCCGGCATCAAGTTACTGTCCCTGGCGGGTTTATAATATCGGCAACAATGCCAAGGAAAAGCTGATGCGCTACATCGAAGTGCTGGAAGACTGCCTGGGCAAAAAAGCAAAAAAGAACTTCCTGCCCATGCAGAACGGTGACGTGCCTGCCACTTATGCCAATGTTGATGCTCTGGTCCGGGAAATAGATTTTAAACCGCAGACCACTATTGAAGAGGGAATAAAAAAATTCGTGGACTGGTACCGGGAATACTATAAAAAATAGGAAAAGGTGAAAAGGAATAGGGAAAAGCCGTTACCTCTTTCCTTTTCACTATTCCTTGATCACTTTTTCATCACTTCCAGGGCACCCTTGATAATACCTGCAGCATCAATGCCCGCATTCTTCCACAACATTTTCTGCGGGGCCTGGTCAATAAATTTATTGCCATAACCCAAGATTCGTACGGGAAGAATCAGGTGCAGTTCGTGCAGCATCTGCAGGACTGCACTGCCAAAGCCGCCTTTTTTCACATTGTCTTCAACCGTAACCATCCGGCCGCAGATTCGTGCCCATTTGCCAATCAGCTCATTATCCAACGGCTTGATAAAGCGGGGATTGATAACTGCAGCATCGATACCCAGTTTGGCCAGTCCTGCTGCCGCTTCAAGGGCGGGGTAGACTCTATTGCCGATAGGCAGGAGCAAGACATCCTTTCCTTCGCGCAACAGTTCGCCGCTTCCTATGGGCAGGGTTTTGAACTCGTTATCCATGACGATATTTTCTCCGCTTCCACGGGGGTATCTGATAGCGCAGGGGCCATCATCGTTGATGGAGGTATAGAGCATGTGCTGCAGCTCATTTTCGTCCTTGGGCGCCATGACTGTCAGGTTTGGAATAAAGCGCAGAAAAGAAAGATCAAAGACACCATGATGGGTAGGACCGTCATCACCAACCACACCCCCGCGGTCAAGGGCAAAGGTAACCGGCAGGTCAGGCAGGCAGACATCGTGGATGATCTGATCCAGAGCTCTCTGCATAAAGGTGGAGTACACGGTTACCACTGGGCGCATACCTTCCATGGCAAGGCCGGCGGCAAAGGTGACTGCATGCTGCTCGGCGATTCCCACATCAAAGAAACGGTCAGGAAACTGTTTGCTGAAATCAACCAGGCCGGTTCCGGCAGGCATAGCCGCGGTAATAGCAGCCACCCGTTTGTCCGACTCGGCAAGGGTACAGACCGTCTTGCCAAACACCGAGGTGTAGGAAACCGGTCCGGATGTGGAGACAGGTTTTCCGGTTGCAATCTCAAAGGGACCGACTCCGTGATAATCACCAGGATTTGTTTCGGCAGGCTCATACCCCTTGCCCTTGGTGGTGAGGACGTGGATCAGGACCGGACCGTGGCTGTAGTCACGAACATTTTGCAGGGTCTCAATCAAGTCATCAAGTTCGTGTCCGGGAATGGGGCCGATATATTCAAATTTAAGGGCCTCAAAATACATACCCGGAGTAAAAAACCCCTTCAGGCTTTCTTCGGATTTCCGCAGTACGTGCAGGATGTTTTCACCCACTGAGGAAAGTGATTTCAACCGTTCTTCAACATGATCCTTGAGGCGGCGGATGGACTTGGATGTCAGTTTTCTGCTCAGGAAACTGGACATGGCGCCAACATTAGGCGAGATGGACATTTCATTGTCATTTAAAATAACAATCAAGTCCTTGTCCAGGTCTCCCGCATGATTTAAGCCCTCAAAGGCAAGCCCGGCAGTCATGGAGCCGTCGCCGATGATGGCAATCACCTTGCCGTCATCTTTCCGAATTTCTTTTGCCGTTGCCATACCCAGACTGTAGGAAATCGAGGTGGAACTGTGACCGGTTTCCACCACATCATATTCGCTCTCCGAGCGTTTGGGAAAACCGCTTATCCCTTTGTATTGGCGCAGAGTGTGAAACTTGTCCCTGCGGCCGGTGATCAGTTTATGGGCATAGCACTGATGGCCTACATCCCAGACCAGTTTATCTTTCGGCGTTTGAAAAACATAGTGCAGGGCAAGGGTAAGTTCAACAACACCGAGACAGGGCGCCAGGTGCCCCCCGGTTTTTGATACCGTTGAGATGATCTCTTCCCTGATTTCCAGGGCAAGTTTCTCCAGGTCCTCAAGATCAAGGCTGCGCAGGTCTTCAGGAGAATCTATGGCGTCCAGCAAGCTGGTTTTTTCGTCCTGAGGGATATTCGTCATGAGCATTATATTATCCTTTAGTTGATGATCTGCCGGGGAACAACAGCCGGTTCAGATCTGCACTATTGTCGAAGTATTTTTACAGGTTCTCTTCTGAATGTGCATCTTCAGCAAAGGGGATTGCTGAAAGCTTGCCGTTTTTTTTCAGCAACAGCTCAACCTGGCTCCGCGCCTCTTCAAGTTTTTCGCTGCAGAAATTCACCAGGTGAACCCCTTCGTCAAATTTTTTCAGGCTCTTCTCCAAACCCAGTTCACCTTCCTCAATCTCTGTTGTGATCTGTTCCAGTTTACTGAGAGCACTTTCAAATGTTTTCTTGGCCATTATGTATTACTGTTAAAATGTCGGTTGCATTCTGTCCAATCAAGGGTAGAATAGTTTAGTTATCACAGGACGATATTTTATTCTAAACATTATACAATAGGCTTTCAACTCCTGATTCATGAATACCCCCCATTTAAATGCTTTTGCTGATTGGCTGCGAGTTGAACGGGGATACTCACCCCACACTGTTGACGGCTACTCTCGTGATGTAACTGAGTTTTTTCGTGTCATTGGTGAAGATATCGATCCGGCCGACATTTCCCGTGTCCATGTTCAATCGTATCTCTCTTCCCTGTACAGCGCTAATTCCAGTAGTTCGGTGGCCAGAAAAATGTCAGCCCTGCGCACGTTTTTCAGATATCTTGCCAGAGAAGGCCATCTTTCCCATGATCCGTTGTCCGGGGTAGCAGGGCCGAAACTGGCTCGGCATATCCCGGTATTCCTCACTGTTGATGAGGTATTCAGCCTACTGGAGGAACCTGGGGAGCAGGACAGCTTCAAGCTTAGGGATAGCGCTGTCATGGAGTTGATCTACTCAACCGGTATGCGGGTTTCCGAGGTCGTTTCCAGGAACATGGATGATATTGATTTTGCAACCGGCATGGTCAGGGTAAAGGGGAAGGGCAGCAGGGAACGTATTGTTCCCTTTGGCAGTGCAGCAGCAGAGGCCCTGCAGAGGTGGTTTCCCGATCGCGATAAGCTTACTGTTGACCGGATCAGGCGAGGGCATGAACCTGAACGCGAGGCTGTGTTTTTAAACAGCCGCGGAGCAAGGCTCACAGCCCGCAGTGTGGAACGGTTGGTTGCCGGGTATGGAGAGAGGGCAGGCATTGGAGTGCGGGTAACACCACATGCCCTGCGTCATTCTTTTGCTACTCACCTGTTAGAGATGGGGTTGGACCTTCGCACGGTGCAGGAATTGCTCGGCCATGTGAGTCTTTCGACTACCCAGAAATATACTCACCTCAACATGGACCACCTGACAAAGGTTTATGACAAAACCCATCCCCAGGCCGGTCGGGGTAGAGGTGGGAAAAGATAAAAGTTTCCTGCAGAGCGGTGTGTACTCACCTGAAGTTGTTCGGACTTGACCTGACGGTTTTGCCGGCAAGGTGTGATTAAATTCGACATTCACAGTAGTCTGAACCTGAATATCAATTTGATGAATCAGATGTTGAACGTAGTCAGCACTGCAATTTCAGGCGGTGCAACCGCCTGAAATCGATCAAGCTCATCAGCCGCGCTTGTGAACTTGCAGAAAAATGAATGGTATTTCTCGTGGTCTGCTGAAGCACCTGGTTGGGAGTTTTATTTTGATTTCAGCTTTTCAGCAATGTCTTTTCCTAACTTAACAGCAGCTTTCATTGCCTCGGTTTGGTCTTCGAATGTATTTATTCCCACAGAGGCAACGGTGGCGTCAGGGCCATAAAGCATTTTAATGCCTGTCATTTTGCATTCATCCCCATGGCCACATTTTATGCATGGCACATTACCATTAACTCTTACCTCTCCAACAAATTCCATTCCCTCTTCCATCATGTAAAACTTGATAGCGTTAACTCCAAAATCACATGCGGGTGGTAACATCTCATTATCTGCAGGTACAGCACAGGTGATAATGGCACCACCTGGTTTTCCAGCCATATATCCATGTGTGTGCCGAAGTGGGTAAAGACGTTCAATAAACGCTTTTGTTCTCGCATCTAAGGATGAATAAGGGGTAAATCCTGCAATGATTAACGCATCTGCCTCCTTGGCCTTTTCCGCCAACAAAATACCATCGTCTTCGATGACGCATCTATTCGTTTTTATGCACCCTAAACAGGCTTGGCACGGAGCAATGGTGTAATCTTTGAGCTTAATGAATTCTGTCTCAAGGTCTGTGGATTCTAATGCAAGTTTTAGTGCTCTATCCGTGTTGCTGTTTTTTATAGGGGAACCTGACACTCCGAGTACTTTCATGGCTATCCTCTACTTGATTGTGTTTTAGATTTACTCCCAATCGCTGCGCTTCACCCGCCGGGCGGAAAACAGCTACAGCCTCTGAAAAAGTAACAACCTTCGATTGTGCAAGCACTTGTTAGATGCTCTCAGCGTAGTGCGGCGGCTTCATTTTATTTGCAGGGAGGTCAAGGTTAGATCAATTATTGACCACGCTGACGTCGCACTGTTACAGACTCCCCGCCAATACCCCAGTTGTCTGTATCGACCTCATCTATGACTACGACGGTAGTTGCCGGATTCTTTGCCATAACTTTGGTGAGGAGGTTTGTTACTCCCTCGATGAGTTCAGTCTTTTGACTTGCTGTGACGCCTTCCCTGGTTATTTTAATATTTACATAAGGCATGATTACTCCAAATTCTCTCTCACTTTAGAATTAAATTTCGTGCATTTAATGTCCTGGATAAGAGGTTGGCCTTGGCATTATCTGCCAACTTTGAGCGTAGCAACCAACATGGGTTAAATACCAGAAAAAGCGCGTGCTCGCCGGTCTTTCTTGATACAATTTATGTGATTTATCTATCTGTTCTCGTGAAATTTTTCTGTTACAATTTGTTTGACTTCTTTTTGCCACTTTTTTCTTTGTTTTTCAGAGCTCACAACAATTATATTGAACATTTTTCGGCTGAAATCCATTACGCCGCATAAATCGAAAATACAGTTTTTCCATATGGTTTCAAGAGGATCGCCAAATAGATTTTTTTCTCTTTCAGTTTCGGTATTCGATGTGTTGAAAACAATAGCTTTTTGGGCTTCCAGCAAGCCATTTGGTACGCCTTCTCCTTTATCATCTTCAAGAAACTCATACGCTATTTCAGGACGAATAATTCTATCAATCCATCCTTTTAGTATAGCGGGTGGTTGCCCCACCAGTTTGGGTGAATGATAACAATCCCTTTTGCTTTTGAAATTTCATCACAATGCTTTTCAATTATTGATGACAAGGGTGTATTTTTTGAATTTCTTCAGTTGGTAATATTGGGTCAAATTTTTCTTCATACAGATCATGAAAATAGACTTCATGCCCGTTTTGTTTCAATGTTTCAATAGTAATTGCCGCTATGGCGTGGTTGAAGCTGTTTTTATTTGGGGTGAGCAAGTATTACAGAAATTCTCATTTTAATAGCCGACCGTTTTGCGGATCGGACTCAATTCTTATTAGTTATGATTCTAAATCAAGCAGCCATCTTTTTCTATGCAAACCGCCCCCATACCCAACCAGGCTTCCATCTGAACCAATAACTCTATGACAGGGAATGACTATGCCTACACGATTACGGCCATTGGCTGATGCTACAGCTCGCACTGCTTTCGGGTTCCCTAGGGCAATGGCCTGCTGTTTATAGGATCGGGTTTCTCCATAAGGAATGTCTTGTAATACTTTCCACACCGATTGTTGAAAGTCAGTTCCCGGGGTGTGCACCGGGACGGTAAATATTTTTCTTTTTCCTGAAAAATATTCTGATAATTCAGACTGGAGAAGCTCCAGATGTGGATTGTTCCCGGGCAAAATAACAGCATTAAGCTTTTTACATAAATCCTTAAACTCCGTTTCCAGCATTCTTCTATCTGTAAAATCCAGAAGACAGACCCCTTGTGATGTTGCACAACCAAACATAGGGCCAATTGGAGTTGTGAAACGAACGATATTTATAACTTGTGCTTCACGAGACTGGGTTGCGGAATTACCAAAAATAGAGCGATAAGATTCACTGAAACCACTTAGTGAGTTATATCCACTCTCAAATGCCGAATCGGTTACCGTGTCACCTTTTTGGATACTGTTATATGCCGCATTGATACGCAACATTCTTTGATATGTATGAAATGTCATATTGTGGTGTTTTTTAAACCACCTTCTCATATGACTGGGCTCAATCCCTCGTTGCACTAAATCATAATCTTTAATTCTCAGATATTGGTTTTCATGTAATTCTATTATGATAGCTTTGACATATTCTGGAGTTTCATCCATTTTTTCCATAGGCTTACAGATTTTACAGGGTCTGAAACCATTCTGTATTGCCTCCTGTGCTGTATTATAAAAGAGTACATTTTCAGCTTTAGGCTTTCTTGCACGACAGGACGGGCGACAGAAAATTCCTGTGGTCTTGACAGCTGTAACAAACACTCCTTCATACTGAGTGTCTTGTTTGCCAATGGCATCGTATTTTTC
>JAUWLT010000253.1 GCA_030613515.1 Desulfobulbaceae bacterium | reverse complement strand
CAAAAAACAGCAAAGCAGTATTCCCACAACCGGAAAAATTACACGTTCCTTTTTACTTACCTGTCTTAGTTCAGGCATTCTTATCAATCTTTCCTCACGGGTGGTAAGCAGTTTCATAATCGGCGGCTGAATTATCGGGATTAGCGCCATGTAGGAATATGCCGCTATTGCAATGGGACCAATAAGGTGGGGCGCAAGTTTGGCAGTTAAAAAGATTGATGTGGGGCCGTCAGCACCGCCGATTATCGCTATTGAAGATGCTTCTTCAGGAAGGAAGCCCAGGGCAAGGGCACCTATGAGTGTAAAAAAGATACCCATTTGGGCAGCTGCTCCAAGAAGCATCAGTTTTGGTCGGGCAAGGAGAGACGAAAAATCCGTCATTGCCCCTAAGCCCAGAAAGACAATTGAGGGATAGATTCCTGTTGTTACGCCAAAGTAGAGATAGTGGAGAACGCTGTTACTTTCGTAAATACCAAGCCCGAATCCTTTGAAAAAAGGAACGTTGCCAATAAGTATTCCGCAGCCAATGGGCAGCAGCAGAAGAGGCTCGTATTTTTTGGCAACGGCGAGATAAATAAAGAGACATCCGACAATAATCATTATCAGGTGCCGAGGGTCGGCCAGAGCAAAACCGGTATTTGACAGGAATTTCAGTAAAAGATCCATAATTAGTCAGCCTTTTTGCACACTATGGTTAATCGTTCTTTGTCCCAGGTAAAGATGCCATCTCCAAGGGGAACAAGAATGGTGGCTTCCCTTAAAGCGGATATGCTTAAATGGGGGTGGGGAAGATTGTGTTCTTTTGCCTGTGCATAGAGTTCAGTCAGGGGGAAATTAGAAGCAAGCTCCTCGATTATAGGTTCGAACAGGGCAGCCTGTACCTTGAGATCTGCGGGGCACTTCTCAACAGGCCCAGGCTTTTTTTGTGGACGGGCCTCTGAATCCACCGGCCTTTCACCTGTTTTTTCTACAAAAGGCAGAAATTTGTGGAGTTGAGAAATGACAAAAGAGAGGAGGGAAAGACCGGTAAAAACGATCAAGATCCCGACAAGGGCCATGGACCAACCGTTTGCGGCGTTAATTGCTTCTAGACCGTACATTGAATTATCCTTTGGCTAAAGGTTGATGGCGTCGCACGAACTGCAATCCACTGTGTCGTAGCGTGCGTGCAAAAGGCTCGACATATCAAATGTATACACCCCTGGGCATTTGCTTCACGGTTCCTTCGCATTTGGGGTACCATTACTCCTCGGAGTCTCGTTTATCTGTACATCGATTTTTTATTTAGCCATCTTTCATCGTTAATCAGCATGACGGACTTGTTATTAGTCCATCAAGGTTGAAAGGAGCTTGAAATAACAACTAATATATATACTGTAAGCAAAATAAGCGCATATGGCAATTTTAAAAGTCTACGGCCCATTTAATGATTTTAGTTGAGCAAAAAAATAAAACAACTTTCTTCTCTGATGTGTTTGACGATGAGTTGGCGAAACATTTTTTACGGAAAACTCCTGTTTTCTCAAGCAGCCTTTACTCTTTGCACTGCATAACCAGTTGTCGGGCTGCGTATTCGGCCCCCTGTAAGTTGATTTCAGCTTTCAGGGGAGATTTTTTCAGTTGCGTCCGCAGGCCCATCTCGATAATCTTTTCAGTTAGCTGTACTTCGTCGATGGATAGCAGTTGATCGTTTGTATATTTGTGCAGCAGGTGAAGGTGCATCTGCTGTTCACTGTCCTGCATGGCCCGCAACAGCACAACGGCGGGCAGGCCTGCGGCCAGTACATCGGTCAGGCTGTTGTAGCCGCCGTAAATCACAGCCGTCTTTGAATGAAGCAGGGCTTCTATATACCCGGGACCCGGTGGTCGCAAATGACAGTAGGGGAGTTTCTGCAAAGAGGAAATAATCTGCCCGTGTTGGTCCGGGGCAAGGTCGGCAAAGAGGTGCCAGTTCCCATGTACAGGACCAATGTTTTTTAATGCCCCGGCAACACATGTCAAGACGTGCTGACTGTGTTCGCCCAACCAGGGAATGGCAATGGTGCCTGCCACTGTTTTTTTATTGTTTTTTCTAACCTGCAGGCAACTGAGTTCCTGTAGTCTGGAAACATAACCACATGCTATTGGCTGGATATTGTACTGACTTTCCAGCTGCCCCGGCTGTTTCGTGCCTAACACCAGGCTATCCCCGTACCAGAGCAATCCCTTGTAATAATCAGTGAAGAGCTGCTGCGAGAGCATTGAGCCGGCCTGAGGGACAGAGCCGACCACACCGCGAACGCCAAGCACCCAGCGTGTGTCCGTCCCTGAAGCAGCGTCAAGGGCAGGCAGCAGTTCCCTGTGTTTGCCCTGTGGTGTATGGTCGACCAGAACAACCTTAGGCCGGTATTGGAGCACGATCTGTTGTAATGTTTCAGACCGCAGCAGGCCAAGCTCTTTATCTGTAAAGCAGCTGTTGCCGTCAATACCATGGGACTTACCGTTAATGACTTCGGTCCGGTAAGAGGGAAGTTTCAACCAGTCCAGGGGGGCACTGTGGATCAGTTTATTTGTTGAAGCACAACCGGTCACGACCAGAACCCGTAAGTCCGGATACAGTCTGCGCAGGGCCATACCGATGGCTACGGTCCGGCTGATGTGACCGAGTCCGCGTCCGTCATGGGCGTAGAGCAGGATGTCCAGTCTTGGCAGGTTCATTAAGTTCATTGATATTGAAGTTTTTTCTCAGAGATGTTTGAAAGTCGGCAGTCGGCAGTTACTGCAGACAGATGACTGCAAACTCAGACCGGCTTACGATCAGCCAGTAACTCCTCAACCTTGGCCCGACACCGTTTGCCGCCACAATCACCTTCACCGATGCCGGTTATTTTAGCCACCGCTTCAAAGTTGTCTGCACCCTGGTCAATGGCCTCCAGCAACCGTATCAATTTAATACCCTTGCAGATACAGCCGGGTTTCAGCCGGGCCATTATTTTTTCATCAGGTTGCATGTTATTTTTTTTGATGGAGCTGGTTGTAGATAGACAGGGCCAGTTTATTGCCAATACCTGGTACTGATGTCAGTTCCTCAGCTGTGGCCTCCATAATCCGTTTAAAACTACCCAGGGTTTTAAGCATGAGTTTTTTCCTTTTTTTTCCAACTCCCTGCAGGTTGTCCAGCTTTGAGTGCAAGGTCTCTTTGTTGCGCAGTCTGCGGTGGAAGGTTATTCCGAACCGGTGCGACTCGTCCCGGATGCGCATCAGGTACAACAGGGCAGGGGAGTGAGCGGGCAGCAGGATGGGATTTTTTCGGCCCGGTCGGAACAGTTTTTCCCCTTCTTCCTGTTTTTCCTTGGCAATGGCTACCAGGTCGATACGCTCCAGCAAGTCAAACTCGGCAAGTACATTAATCGCAATGTTGAGCTGTCCCTTACCGCCGTCAAGCAGGAGCATGTCCGGCAGATTGTCTTTACTGATCCCGGTTTCCATCCGCCTGCGCAAAACCTCATCCATCATGGCATAGTCGTCCGGTTCATCTTTTAACCGAATTCGGTAATGGCGGAAACGGGATTTTTCTTTTTCTCCCTCTACAAAGCAAACCAATGAGCCTACGGCCTGCTTGCCTGCCAGGTTGGAGATATCCAAACACTCAATAGTA
>JAUWLT010000043.1 GCA_030613515.1 Desulfobulbaceae bacterium | reverse complement strand
GCCGGTTGCAAGTACCAGATCGGGCTTAAGAATGATAATTTTTTCAATGGACACCTGCATGACCGAGCCGATTTTTTCTTTCTCCCTTGCTGCCTCCGGCCGTACGCAATAGCTGGTGTTGGCCACCAGACGATCTTCAGCACCAAGCAGATAAACATTTTCGGTGTTGATCGGGCCAAGGGAGACGATACGCTTAGGATAATCTGCAGCTGTTGCTGTTGAGAGCGAAAAGGCGAGGAATAAGAAAAGCGTTGCCGTTATAATTTTACAGTACATCATGATTAGATTCTCTTCCTCCCGGCACCATAGACCGCCAAAGCAATGATGAAGAGAACGACCAGACCGGCCAGCCATTCCACCCCGGACGAGCTCACTTCGGTGGTTTCATCCAGGCTCTTTATTTTCTCCATTTTATATCCTTCCACCTCGGTTTGGCTTTGTTTTTCTCCCACACTTGCCGCCTTATCCGTCTTCCGTCCCCTGTCCTCCGTCTTCTGACTCGGGGCAGTCAGTTGCTGTTGCAGTGTTTTCCGTTCAATCACCTGGTCGGCCAATGACTTCTTGGCTGCCTGTTCTATGGCCAGCTTGAACTGTTCCACCAATTCCGGACTCATGACCCCGGGCAGAGAAATCAGCGAGACCACCATCTGGTTCAGAAGTGGATTATTGCAGGTATGGTCGCAGCAGGCCACACCTTTTTCAATCACACTGGTGGCATAATCGACAGCGCACTGCTTTTGTACCTGTTCATCGGCTTGCCAGTAGCCCTTGCGTATGGTCTCCAGCATGCGGCCGGTCAGGCTCTGAAAGGCCCAGGGGCTTGCCTTGTTGAAAAATTCCTTTAATTCCAAGCCGTACTTATCTTCCACATACACATCATAGGCCTGCTGCCATTTGGCCGCGTCTACCTTGGCAGGTGTTGTCATTTGCCAGCCCCAGAGATACTCGATGAAGTTGGACATGGCCCGGGCTCCGGCATAGTCCTCTTGTTTCATGCCTTCGATCCACCTGGGGTTAAGGTAACGGCTGCGCATCTCGCGACCAAGGCTCTTGGCTATATCTTCCACTATGACCCGGCCGGGATTCCGTTGGTCAGTGATCAGGGTCTCCGGGCTGCTACCTGATTCATGGCGAACAGCCATGGCCAGACCTCCCAGATACTGAAACATGTCATCGTTATCGAGCAACCCATAGGTATTTGATGAACGAGAGTGAACCGCCACATCCACGGCAGCCAGGTGTTGCCGCAGGAGCTGTCGTGCTCCCGCGCCCCATCGACCGCTGCCAAAGACAAAGCCCATTCGGTTCTCATAGACATCAACCACTTCGCGCTCATCCTTCCACAGGCCGGAAGCAGAAGCCATAGTGGAGACCCCGTTACCGTAAGAGCCGACTTCTTCAGAGAAGACGCGCAAACGGCTTAACTCCTCGGCCTCTTTCTCCTCCATCCCGGATGCCAGCAGGCTGGATTTGATTTGACGGCTGCTTTCGGCAATGAGGTTTTCTATGTCGGATTGGCGGATGGCCAGTTGTACCGCCTCATCCAGCATCTCCATCTTATCGGGAAAGAGATCGCGATACAGACCCGAAGCATTGATCAGAACATCTATGCGGGGTCGCCTGAGTTCCTTGCCCGGAACAACCGTAAGCCCTGCTACCCGGCCTGATTTTTGCCATTTGGGTTGAATCCCCATAAGCCATAGAATGGTGGACTCGTTCACACCCTCGTTGCGCAGGGTTTCGGTTGCCCAGACAATCACCGCCACCTTGTTTGGATACTTTTTGTGCTTATCCAGATGGTTGGCGATTATCTGATCCGCTGCTTTTTTCCCCAGCTCCCAGGCGGCCGGGCTTGGCAGTTTTGCCGGGTTGAAACCATAAAGGTTGCGGCCGGTGGGAAGCGCGCCGGGATTGCGCAGGGGATCGTTGCCTTCACCGGGTGGAACATAACGTCCGACCAGACCTTGCAGCAGATTTTCCATCTCCTGGTTTGCTGAAGCGCGAATATTGTCCGCTGCCTCTTTGCGGTCTTCCTTCGGGTTCCAGCCGGCAACAATATCGGCCATTTCGATTACTTCTTTATCTCCTTTGCTACGGCCATAGGTGTGCATGCCATATGGGATCAAGTTACTCTTGATATCTTCGAGGTAATGGCCCAGCAGGTGAACAAATTCGTTCTCACCTCCACCATCGGCGTCTTGATCGTAATGGTCATGTCTTTTTTCTTGCTGATGGTCGTGCTGGTGACTGTGTTCGTGAAAATGATCATGCTCTTTGGCTATATCCTTGTCAAGATCAGCCAGGATACCGGTTGTCTCGGCCAGTTGTTTCAGCTCCTGTAATTTTTCACCGGCTGTGGAGGAGCCCCTAGCAACAGCCCGCTCGTACTCGTTCACCAGTTCAGCCATGCGGCTGTACTCCTCATAAAGTTCAGACCGGCGCAGCATTGGAGTGAGGTGGGAAAGCATGACTCCCCGCCCCCGCCGTTTGGCCTGGATCGCCTCGCCGACATTATCGACAATATAGGGATAGAGGTTGGGGATATCAGTGACCATAACTTCCGGAGGACAGGAGGGTGATAAGCCGGCCTGCTTGCCCGGAGTCCATTCGTAGGTGGCATGGGTGCCGAGATGGATCATGGCATCGGCGCCAAAACTCTTCTGCAACCAGAGGTAGGCGGCAATGTACTGGTGATGGGGGTAGAGGGTGGTGTCGTGGTAGAGTTTGAAGGGATCATCGCCCCAGCCCCGGGACGGTTCCGGCATCAATACAAAGTTACCGAGCCGGATCATGGGCAGGACGATTTTGCCCTGATGGAGCATCATCTTAAAATCGCCGGGCTTCCCCCACTGGGCCACTACCTTATCCTGAAAGTCCTGCGGCAACCGGGCAAACCATTTCTTGTACTGGTCAAGATCAAGCAGGGTCAGTTTGGAGCCGGCAACCATTTTATCCAGTTCACCCGGCGCCCAGGAACCGATGTTGCGGGCCGAACGTAGGATTGACTGCTTGATCTCCTCTTCTTCGGGCGGATTTTTCTCTCCCAGATTGTACCCGGCCCGGCTCATACTGCTTAACATGTTATCAAGCGACGCAAAAACATTAAGGTAGCTGGCGCCGATGTTCTGTTTGCCCTGGTGATGATTGTAAAAAAGGATGGCCACTTTTTTGGTGTTGTTTGGTTTTCGTTGCAAATTGATCCAGGCTTGCAGTCTTGGAATGAGCCGATCAATATTCTCGTTGACCTGCTGGTTGACAAAAAAAACCTTGCCGGTGTCCGGCTCTGTTATTTTCTTTTTGGCAGCAAGTACGGTGGGCTCGATCAGACCGGAAATCTCCGGCGTTGCCAGAGTCCAGGTCACTTCCCGGCTGCCGATGCCGATGGGGCTTGCCCGCCACCTGTCAACTGTATCCCTGTACAGAGTAATGGCTGAAACGATCGGTACATCAAGTTGTATCAGATCCTCGGCCAGTTTTTGATTAAGGGCTGAATAGAACTTGAGGCTGTAGGCAAGGACAATATCCACCCGGCTCTTTCCCGGCGGATCAAGCAGAAATGATTCAATGACCTGCTGGTCACGGCCAAAGCATGGCTGAACCAAAAAACCCGCCTCCTCCAACTGATAAATGATATTGTTGATAGGTTCCTGCTGGCCAGGGGTGAGAAAAGAGGAAAAAAAGAGCAACCCCAGGCGCGGTTTTTGCGGATCATAACCAGGTCTTGCGGCCTGCCAGCGGTGAAAGGTGTCTGCATCGCTGAAAATGTCCGGCGCATCCGGATGATAGATGCCAAGCTGCGGCTTGATTATCACTTTTTCAAAAACGGCGGCGGAATCGAGGTGACGGTGAATCACCAACTGCAGCATGTTCTTAATGTTTTCTTTGCCTAGATATTGATAATAGGCGGCAATCTCCTCGTCAAAAAGAAACCCCTGTTTACGGAGCTGCTCATCATCATGGGAACCGCGCAGAGCGTAAACAATTTTTCCCTGCAGCCTGATCTTTGCTATGAGATAATCCGCAAGCTCCCGTCCCATAACATCGACAACAATAATGTTGCTGTTTTCAATTGCATTTTGCAGCTCTTTGCCGCCTGGTTCCAGTTCTCCGTTTGCTACCACCCGGATATCATGGCCTGATTCCATTTCGTCCACTGCCAGATTGGCGAGATAAGAGTTGCCGTCAATAACCATAAAGGCAATATCTGCTCCAAAACCCTGCCCGGGAATAAAAATAAAAAACAGAAAAAGAAAGAATAGAAATCGACCCGTTGTTACGGTACCTGGTATTTTTTGTATCGAACCCTTCATTTTCGCAACATTATTTGTAACTATTCAGGTTGTGCTCCATAGTTGTCAAAACCACAGCTCCGGTAAGAAGGGCTCCCAGTCCTCTGGAGAGAACCTGGGGCATATTCTCAACCTCCTTGATCTCGGTCACATTAACACCGGCGATCTGTCCGGCAACAGTTAAACACCAGCTACCCAGGCTATCCAGATCTGTGATTAAGCCTTTTTCAAAGTCATCGCTGATGGCCATGATCGCCTTGAGGAAATTGGCATATTTGGGATCTAAAAGCAGGGTCTCAATCTGTTTCCGGAGAACTGAACCATTTACAGGGGATGTATAATTATTACAGAGCTCATAGAGGTTGATTCTCCGCTCCTTGAGACGCTGAAAGATGGAGCGTCCGGTAGTCACGCCGTTTTGCAGATGAACAGCCTGTTGTACCCCTTCATAAACGGCACGGGCAATGAGTTCACCCATTTTGCTATGGCCGCCGCTGGCATCGATCCGTAGTCCGGCTCCCTCCACCACTATGATATTATCCGTACCTGTTCCGGTGGCCGGGTTCACAACAGGAGAATATGAGGAACGGATGTCCAGATCCTGCAGGACGGCTGATTTGGCTTCAGTGGCACTGATAATGGCCCGGGTCATGGCCCTGGGGGTAAGCTGCATATTGGTAAGCAGCAAAACATTGATGGTGCCCTGTTTTTTATTTTTTCCTGTAAAATCAGGCTCGTAAAACCTGCCGGCATCCACACTCATCCGCACTGCATTGCTCAGCACCCCGGCAGTGACCAAAACATATACTTCCATTTCCTTGAAGCTCTGCTTGACCACGGCCAGGTTGTCCATGTTGGCTCCGGTAAAGAGCATGGCTGTCGTTGCGGGATCAATATCCAGAACCTTCAGGGTGGACTGTCTCAGCGCCTCGAGTCCCTGCTTATGACCAAGGCCCCAGGATGGGGGCGGAAAATAATGGTTGGCCACACTACTTATTCCGCTGCGCTGCCCTTCCAGGGTGGAGACTACGGTCATCGGCCGGCTGAAATGCAGGGCCACGGTCTTGTTGCGAAAATCCTTGATGTCGGATTCGATGATCTCGGCCTTTTTTATATAATCGAGACCGATCTGTAACGGCTTGCGGTCCACCACCTGTTCGGGCAGGATAAAATCAGTGGGATCTCCAAAGTCCTTTCCGTAGATGCGGGCAGCAAGCCAGGAAACAAAGTAACCGGTATGGGTTGAAGCCCGGCAGGTGAGATCGCAGGGAAAGAAAAAAATTCGCTTGTTGCGTACAGCATCCACCTCGTTCCATCCGGACTGCTCAAGAAAATCCTGAATCTGACGATCGCCGCCGCATCCGTAGAGAACCTGCGGGTTGAACTTTTGCCACTCTTCAAGACTGACCGGAATAATGTTGCCTGTTTTGCCGAATTCCGGAGCTATCCCGCCGGCGGCCTGAATATACTCGTTCTGAAAGGAGTTGTCGCCGGGTGCCATGACCGAGTCGCGACCCATCAACCTCATGACTCTTTGTTTTTGTTCCTGGGGGATCCCGGCAATCTTGTCTTGAATCACAGAGAGCTGCCGCTTTTCTTCGGCAATAATTTCCTCCGCCTTTATTGTCCGGTCAAAAATGCGGCCAAGAAGACGAATGTGATCAAAACTCTCCTCAATGGAACGGGCGGTCAGCTGAATCAGTGTCGCTTGATCAGCAAACCGGTCAGGGACATCCTTTTGCAGATCTGCATAAAAAATAACTTCCGGCTCCAGGGCTGCGACCCTGTCCAGGTTTGGCCTGAAAAAACCGCCGATGATTTCCTTGCCGGCAGTCTGTGGAGGCAGGGTTGAATGATAAGTGATTCCGGTAACCGCTTCATCAACACCTATGCGCAACAACATTTCAGTGACCGAAGGAACCAGAGAAACCACTCGTTGGGGCTGCTTTTGCAGGGTAATTATTTTTTCTGCAGAATCGTTGAAAGTGAACGGATACTCCGCAGCCTGGGAAGAAACAGGTAAAAGGAATAATAGCATTGCAAGCAGGTAGTTAAAGTATTTCATCTGTCTTCCGTCCTCTGTTTTCCGTCTTCTGATTCCGGCACATAAACCATGGAGCCGTCTTGTAACCGATAGGCAGTTCCCAGCCGTTCTCCCCTGCCTTTGGCCTTGTTTTCAGTCACCTTCATTGCCTCGATTTTTTTACCGTTTTTAATAATGATCTCCATAGCGCCGCCGGCTGACTGCTTGGTAATGGTCACCCGGGAGTCTTCCTGGAACAATTCTTCCAGGTGATAGGTGCCAAACAGGGCCAGCAGCAAACCGACAATAAAGACCAGGCCAAGATCAAAGAGGTTGGCCACTCCGGTCATGGGATCGTTGTCGGAGAGGCCGGCGCCCCGATTCTGATTGCGCTTGAGGTACTTCATTGTTTTTTTCCCTCTCTACCCGCTTCCTCACCCATCAACACCTCAGCCGCCAGTTCCATATTTTTTACATCTTCCTCAACCCAGCGGCGTTGAACCGTGAAAAAAAAGTAACTCATCAGGCCCAGGGCCATACCCACCACCGTGGTAGTAAAGGCAATAACCAGGTCACCGGAGAGCCGAGTCAGATCACCTTGACTGAGCGAGGCCAGACCTGTACTCATGGGGATAAGGGTACCGATCAACCCCAGTCCCGGGCCGATGCGGATAAGCATTTTCAAATGATCAAGCGACTTCCACATCTGGTGCTCGGTGTCACGCAGCAGATTCAGAACAGCAAGTTCCGCCTGTTCAACTTCCTTTATTGCATCTAATTTTTGGCTGAAGCTACGAACAGGTTGGGGGAAATCTGAAAAATTATGATTGGCAAGGGAAGGTATTGCATCGACCCGGTGCGGTAATCTCTTGCGACCGAGCCACAGGGCAAAAAAGTTACCGCTGTATATCACCAACCGGATGGTCAGCAAGGACAGGAGGAGGAGCACAGGTGCCAGCAGTGACGAGGAGACAAGGTAAATAAAGGACTTGAGCAAGGCCATTATTTCCATGACGACCTCCGGAAGGAGTGAAAAAATCCGATGAGAAAGAGCAGACTGAAACCTGCCGGCAGCAGAGGAAGTCGTTTGTCGGCAAGGACGGTTACACTTGATTTGCTTATTCGATAAATTCGTTCAATATCAGTAAACTGCGGTACCACTGCAACGGTAATCAAAAAATAGAGGGCGGCAAGCATCATGGCCGCCCCCAGTGAATGTTCGGGCTGGCCTTTGCCGGATAATGCAAAAACAAGTGCACTCAAAATTGCCACACTGAAAAAGCCGACAAAAAGCCGGCCAAAGAGCCAACTTTCCTCTGGGAACAGCGTGTGCAGGAAACCACCGCTAAAGAGGATTACACTGAAACAGACCGGACAGGGCAGTGTGAGAAGCAACCAGCCGTGGCTGTGTTCAGCAGATTCCGGTTTCTTTTTTAATAGAAAAATCCCCCAGAGCAGCAGCAAGGCAGCAAGCAGCAAGTGCAGGGGCATGCCGTGTTTGAAAAAGAGCATAACCCTGTCCAGGTAAGCCAGGATATCAAACCTGGTCACCACCAGCCAGGCAAGCAGGAAAACCAGCCCATAGCTGACCGCAAAGGCGGCAAGGGCCAGGGTACGCCTGACCCAGCCTTTTTCTTTGATCAGCAGGTAGGAGAGACCGGCTCCGCTCTTAACCGCGAAGATGCCGACGGAAAGAGCGAGGCCGGTGATAAGGGATTTCAGCTCCACCCTTAATAGTCCCAACGCAAACCGACAAAAAAGGAGCGGCCGGGCCTTGGATAGCCCTTGACAAAAGCGTAATCTTCGTCAAAGAGGTTACGCACTTCGCCGCGAACAGTACATGCGCCAAGATGTTCGTTTTCATAGACGCGGTATGATCCGGTCAGGTCGGCCACAGCGAAGGAGTCAAGCTTGACCACCGGGGTTGGATAGGCACCTGATTCCCAGTCCTGCACATCCTGATCGCTAATGTAAGCCACATTGAGGCGGCAGAAAATACCGTCACCGTTGCCAACCACCAGGCCACCTGCAACATTGGAACCGCTGACATACTGGAGATCCTCACCTGTGGTGTCATCTTCATATTGGGTGAGGATAGTCAGGTTGAGATAGGGACGGACTTCCCAGGTCCAGCCAAGAGGAATGCCGAGATCGTAGGAGAGTTCCGCTTCGATACCGGAAATGGTGGCATCACCGAGATTCTTCCAGGTTTGGGATCCGTCGGCAAGGTAATCTGTTGAGATCTTATCTTCAAAATCGGTGTAGAAATAGGTGAGCGAGGTGTTGAGCCCATTGCTGCCGTAATCAACCCCTCCCTCGTAGGTAGCACTTTTTTCAGGATCAAGATCCGGGTTTCCCACAGTTCTGGTACCGAAACTGTCAAAGTCCGCTGCCAGTTGATCGGCTGAAGGCATCATAAAGCCCTGGGCATACTGGACACGAATTTTCAGTTCATCCATGACCATCCAGGCCAGACCAATTTGAGGGGTAAAGCGACTTTGATCCTCGTCCCGGCCTGCCGGTTCTTCAACCTTCACGTTATACCAGTCATAGCGCAGGCCAAGGTTGGCTGTCAGTCGATCATCCAACACAGAGGTTTTGCCAAGCAGAAACAAGGCCGGGTTGGAGTAGGTTGTTTTGTTTGGAGTCCAGCTGTTTTCCACCTCATAATCCAGCCAGTCCAACCCTCCTGTTATTGTGGCTGGTCCAAATGATTTACTCGCCTGAACCTGGGCTCCCTGCTGATCGGTTTTGTTTTTCGAGGCTACGCCATCGTCCCAGCCGCTTGGGTCGGAACCTGTATTATCCTGCCAGGAGTTTTCGTCCTTGCCAAAGAAATAACGGACCAGAAGATTGCTGCCGGTAATCGGACATTGTCCTGTAAAGTTTACATCAACCGAATAATTCTCCTTGTCCGTGTAGTCATCAAGATCATTTTCACTGAAATAACCGGGACTCCCTGCTTCGTCCACGTCAAAACGGGTGAAAATCAAACCCAGCCGGTTGTTCTCTGAAAACGAATAGCCCAGATTGGCACTTATACCGGTTTCATAGTTGATGCCGGTGTTCTCATATCGATCACCGCTGCCCGTATCGTAGTCACCACTGGTCCCATAGGTAAAAGAACCTGCAAAGTCGACACCGTTTTGGTTAACCGTGCCGCCAATGGAGCCTTCACCGGTGTCAAAAGAACCGCCGCCCCCCTCCAAAAAAACGGAGTTTTTCTCTCCCCGGCGGGTAATAACATTAATAACACCTCCCATACCGGCTGATCCGTACTGTACTGCACCGGGACCGCGGATGATTTCAACACGCTCTACGTTTTTGGTCAGGATTTTTGCCAGGTTACCGGTTCCGGCCCGGCGACCGTCTAACAGAACAAGAACATGGCCCTGCAGGTCATTGCCGTGGGTATCGGTGCGAAAGCCGCGAATTCCGACAGAGATAAGACTACCCGGATATTTCTGAATATGGCCTAGACCTTCTTCGGCCAGCAGATCGCCAACATTACGGCTGGCGGATTGACAAATATCCTCGCTGGTGATGGTGGTGACATTTGCGCTGACATCCTTCTTGCTTTCCGCCATGCGGCTTGCCGTAACCACCACCTCGTCCATCATGGTCGGTTGGGTTGCAGATTCTGAGGCAAGAGTTGCTTGAGCGCTCATGGTGACAAGAAGCGGACAGAGCAGGGCCGGGTAATACTTTTTCATCGTGTTTCTCCTTTTTTGTTTTTTGGCCGGGGAGAAACGAAAAAAAAATCCCCGGACCAATTAATAAAAATTGATCCGGGGATGCCCTGATATAATCCACAGATATTAGATAAGAATCTTTTGTCCACGAAGATTCCTGCAACAGAAAACTTTTGGTCGGAAATCCGACGCACAAAGCTTACTGCTCGGTACAGCCTGGCAAATTATTTCCAGCCGTACTACTTTTCAGGCAGGTCTTCTGACTCCCGTATCAATCTACTAGTTGCGCCTTCCCATTCGTCGTCAAGACAGCATTTCTACTGCTTTTGACAAACAGTGACATTCGTGCAACGTTCGTCTCCGGTCACAGCGGCGGGCCCGTCCCGGATTCACACCGGGTTCCCTAATTATCCACTCTTGTGGAACCTGAAAAATATTGTATAACGTATCTACTACGGACACCTTACAGTGTCAAGAAAGGAACGATCCATTAAGATTACCATCTCGCTTTGTTACTCTTATAAAAAAACAATGCGTCTCCGAGCACTCTTTCCTCTATTCATCGTTCTGATTACTTGCTTCGCAACGACCTCATGGCCGGCGGAAAAAGATTCAGAGCCGGAAATTCTTGCAATTAATATCCTGCTTGATCCTAACAGGATCATGGTCGACGCAGCTATTGCCGTAAACGAACTCCTGCGGTCAAACTATCCTGACGGATTCGCGCTCGATACAAGCCATGCTCCTCATATAACAATTGTTCAACGATTCGTTCGTGCAGAGAACCTTGACAAGGTGTTTGCTGCCGTCTCCAAGGTTGTTGAAAAAGAACAACCAACACAACTCGACCTGACAGCAACGGATTGCTACTACTCTCCCTACAGACAATTAGGGGTTGTCGGAATAACCGTCCAACCGACACCTGAACTGACAGCATTCCAAAAGAAGATAATTACAGCAGTTGATCCATTCGCAATTGACCATGGAACCGGAGCCTCATTCGTTCCCCGACAGGACGGAGGAAGCATTGATAAACAGTCCATCGACTACGTAAAGGTCTTTGTCGGAAAGTATAGCGGGAATAATTTCAAGCCACACCTCACCGTAGGCCTGGGCGGACAATCCTTTGCAAAAGAGTTGGCAAATCAACCATTCTCTTCATTTCGATTTAGGGCGAATTCAGTCAGCATTTACCAGTTGGGCAATTTTGGAACCGCTCAGAAAAAGTTATGGACATCGGACTGAAAAGGGTATTGAAACGATGTCAATGGCATCACTCACATCACTGTTTATTCCTCTGCATCGACCGGCAGTGGGCGGAAGAGGCGTACCGGGACCAGAAAGGTAGGTGCAGGCAGCGAGGCGATTTCGTCAGGCTGGCGGTCCAGTATCCTGGGACGCCTTCAAGATGATGACTGGGCTCGTCGTCTCTTCCAGGAAGCAGAGCATCTCTGCCGGTCCAGGGCGGAATATACGGTTCCGGCCTGGTCAATTCATGAAAACATGGGTGACGACAGCCGGGCCGAGTCTTTGTACCGGAAGGCCTTTGATCTCTGCCGGGGTCATCTCGAATTTGACCAGCTCATCCGCTCGATCACAGCCAATCCCGCGAAGAAAACAAATCTGCTCCGCCAGCTCCACGAGAAGGCGGAAAGAAAATTCACCGGGGCAAATGATCTTCTCCACCTGGCAGAGTCCATCTGCACAAACCTGCGGGACTCAGACTGGTGCCGGCGTGTTTACCGGCTGGCAGACAAGGCATCGAATGCGGATGATTTTCGTTTTAAGCTAAGCTGGCCGATTCCATGGCCGGGACACTTGGACGCAGGTAAATGCTGACATTTTTGCAAACAGGAGAGTGATGATGCAGGCTATACCATTGCAGCTGATGACGGTGCGCCTGGAAAACGGCTGTCAGGGAGTATTTATCGGAATCCCGCTGGCCTGATTTTCAGGCCCGAGGAAAAATCATCCGTCATCTGTTTTGCGGCGCCACCGTGATCATGGTGTTCAACACCGGCATGAAACGGCCCATGCGCTCTTCCAGCAAATCCGCTTCCGCCTCCATGGCCCGGCCCATATCATAATCCCGGCAGCCCGCAGTTTTTTCCCTGATCAACTCCCATTGACCGGTTTTGGCAAGAGTAAGCATTTCATCCATCAGCGCTCGATGACGTTTTCGCTCAAAAGATAACTAAACAGTGCCCGCCCGAATATTGATGAGAGGTCGTTTTCTGCCCCAGCTTTTGCTTAAACCCGTGACGATTGTGAGTATCACTACAAACACATAGAAAACTGCCATCATCTGTATTCCATTTAAATTTAACGCATTGCCGCCACTGAAGATAATTGATGCCACTATAAAACCAAGTGCTGTTGGAAAGAGGACGGAGAATGCCATCCACTTATAGGAGCCGGTCTGAACTTTAATCATGATGGTTGTGGCCAGGCATGGTGGGTACAGGGCGAAAAAGACCATCACCGCCAGAGCGTGTAGCGGTGTGAAGCCTCCACCTGAAATTTCCGCGCCCATACGTTCCTCTAAGCTCTTGTTCTCATCCGCTCCCTGCTGATACAGGACACCGATGGTGGCCACGCTGGATTCGCGGGCGGCAAAAGATGAAAGGATGGCCACATTGATCTTCCAGTCAAATCCGGCCCACTGGGTCAGCGGTTCCAGCGAGCGGCCAACAGAACCAAGGAAACTGGTTTCAATTTGTTCCTCCTTGATATTCCTGCGCAATGATTTTCGTTTTGAGGAAAGGCCCCGGACTGCCTTGTTGATAATCTTGGCGTCCTTGTCCTTCTTTGGTTTTAGAAAAATAAACTCATCCGGATATTTTTTAAGGTAGCGCAGATCCAGAGCTTTTGAAGCTTTTGCTCCTTTAATATTGAGCTTTGCTGTTTTGTATTCCGTATACAGATTCACCATCTCTAAAATGGCGGCTTCATCCTGAAAGTGCTCTGCATAACTGCTTTTTTCAATTTTTTTCTGAAATTGAACAACCGCTTTGTTTATCTCAGTTTCGTAGTACTGTTTCCGGTCATCACCGATTCCGGGAAACTGGAGCAGGGTAAAAACGCATACCGATACAGCAATGACAATGGAGCCGACTTTTTTGATATACTGCCACGTACGTTCAATTGCCCGCTGTCCAACGCCAAAAAAAGTGGGTGGATGATAGTTGGGCAGCTCCATGACAAAAGGTGCGGTTTCTTTTGTTTTGAGCACGGTGGCGGTCAGTAATCTTGCCACCAGCAGGGCGACAAAAATTGTGATGGTGGAGAGAAAGAGCATGACCCAGGATTTATATTCGACAAAAAAGACATTAACCAGCAGGGTGTAAAAAGGAATTTTGGCAAGGCAGTTCATGTAGGGAACCGTCAGGATGGTTGCCAGGCGGGAACGCTCATCCGGGATACCCTTGGTGGCCATAACCCCCGGCACAGCACATCCTCCGGCAAAAACACCGCCGAGAATAAAAGGCAGGGTCGATTGACCGTGGAGGCCGAATGCGAAAAACATTCTATCAAGAATAAAAGCAATACGGGCCATGTAACCGGAATCTTCAAGGATGGCGATCAGGGCAAAGAGAATCAGAAAAATTGGAATATAGTTAAGCAGGGCATTGGCCGAATCCACCATCCACAGGCTCATTGAACGGATATAAGGATCTTCCAGCATTCCGGCATCCGGCAGGATACCAGCGACAATGGCACGGAATTTTGCCAGAAACGGCCACCAGTACTGGGTCAGATCATAGCCTTTTACAATGGACAACTGGTAGATGATGAAAACCGTGGCTACGAGAAAAATCGGAGCTGCAAAACGGTTGAGTACCAGGGCATCAATTTTCTCGGAAATGTTAGCCTTGCCCGCCTTTGTTTCCGTGACACAGGAACCGACAATGGAGCTTGCCAGTCGATCCCTGCACCCTACCATGTAGTCTGCCACAGGCATAAAATGTTCTTCTTCAAATTCACGCCGGATTTTTCTGGACATTTCCAGCTCAGTACTCGCCGCACCGAGTTCTTCTATGACAATCCGTTCCGCCTCACTGTCGCCTTCCACGAGTTTTACGGAAAGCCAGCGGACAGGATACGTATCGGCAAGTTTAGTTGTCTGGAGTTTTCCTTCAAGTTTTTCAATGGCCGGTTCCAGATCCTCGTAAGCAATACGCAGAGCCTTCCCTTCTTTCCGGTTTGCCGTGGCAAGAATGGCATCACGCAGTTCTTTCTTCCCCTTGCCTCTGCGGCCCACAGTCGGAATAACATCCACGCCCAGCCGGTGCTGCAGACGACCTATGTCAATCTGAATTCCGTTACGTGTGGCTACGTCCATCATATTCAAGGCTACTGCCACCGGGAATCCAATTTCCAACACCTGAAAGGTAAAGTAGAGACTGCGTTTTAGCGACGAAGCATCAACCACATTGACAATCACATCCGGTTTTTCCGTGATCAAAAAATCCCGGGTAACGCGTTCTTCCAAAGAAAAAGAAGTCAGGCTGTATGTACCCGGCAGGTCAACAGTCTCGACCTTAACGCCCTGATATTTAAATGTGCCGGATTTTTTATCAACTGTGACACCGGGATAGTTGGCAATGTGCTGATTGGCACCGGTGAGCATGTTAAATGTGGTTGATTTACCGGCATTTTGCTGACCGGCCAAGCCGACAAGGAGTTTTTCTTTATTTGGCATGGGAGTTTGTCGTCATAGGATTGATGGTACTTCAGTATGAGCAATCGTATGTGTTTACTACTCGTTTTCGAGTTCAATAAGCTCGGCCTCTGATCTTCTTAATGTAACGTTATAACCGGAGACTTTGCATTGAATGGGGTCTCCAAGCGGTGCATTTCTGATCATATCGATTCGTGTTCCCGGCACAAAACCAAGATCAAGCAATCGTTGACGAATTGCGCCTTCAGCATGGTGGCATCGAATTTTCGCTTGTTGACCGGGTCTGCAATCTCCCAGCATTCTGCACTGTTTTCTTCTTTTTCGTCTACGCATGTGGTTCTCCATTTTTAGGGGCAGTTTAAATTGAAAGTTTCTGTTTACGATATTTTTTACATGCAGTCAATATAAATTAGTTTATAAGTATATAATTCGTTAAGCCTAATAAAATGCTTGACAACTAAAATTGGCCGGGCTATTTGTTCATGAGTTTATTCATCAGAAAAATAATTAAGGAGGTCTCCAATGCTTTTGAAAACTTCTGTTGCCACAGCAGCTCTGCTGATAAGTGCGACGATTGCCCAGGCTCATACTCCATTGTGCTCATGCTTTGATAATGGTGACGATACCATCACCTGCGAAGGTGGTTTCTCGGACGGATCATCTGCTTCAGGTGTGACGATGCGTATTGAAACGCCGGATAGCAGAGTTCTGCTTGAAGGAAAAATGAATGAAGATTCCGAGTTCACCTTTGATAAGCCAAAAGATGACTACGTCGTGATGTTTGATGCAGGGGAAGGGCATAAAATCAAAGTACCCGGTAAGGAAATAGTTGAATAACGAGCACAATCATCTGTAATCAATCACTATTTATATCCTGCCGATTGAGTTTAGAGTTTAGCATGTATGCAGAATAAATTTTACCAAACAAAAAGGAGTACAAAATGAAAACAAAATTCGTTTCCCTGCT
>JAUWLT010000286.1 GCA_030613515.1 Desulfobulbaceae bacterium | reverse complement strand
GAATGCCATGCAACAGGAAGACAAAAAGTAGCTTTCTTTCTTACCTGCTTCCATATATTCACCCCTGACAGCCTGCAGCCATTCCTTGATCAGGTTTAATGGACCACCGCATTTCAGAAGCGCACTTATCAGACAGTCCACAGATACCTTACTGTATATTCAATCACAGTTGAAATATTTTTAACAGAAATTCTGGAAAATATATTTGAAGGGAACCATTGGCAATCTTAACAATTTAAGCAAAACTGCAAGGGAAGATTATTCCTGAGCATCAAGTTTACGCCCCGTCCATCTGACGAACCGACCAGCAAAAAACCTGCTCCACTTTTCTGTGCTTTAGCCCGGACCACATCGGAGATAACCGGCCGCTAAATCATAGTCCCGTACGACCCGTTCATCATAGACCAACTCGAAATGATTGAAGTACGCCAGGAGTAACCGGTTCAGTGGTGAGCCTCCGGGCTTGCACGGATGATAAACCATCGTCGCGTTTAGGCATCACGCTGATTGTCCCATGGCTTGAATACAGCAGATTCCGTGCCATCATCGTTTCAAACAATCTCACTCCCCATCTCAATCACGCAGTAGCTGCAACTGGGCCAGCAGGGCTACTACTGCCGTATCCACATGCAAGATCCTACTGCCCATGGAAAAGCCGGTAAATCCCTGCTCGAAAAAACAGCTCAACTCGAACTCATTCCAGCCCCCTTCCGGTCCGACTGCAAGCAGTATCTTTTGTGTTTCGTTCTGACCGTAAAACACATCGGACAGCGTGGCTGACATGCCGGGATGGGCGACGAGGCCCTGCCCTTTCAGTTTCGGGACCACATCCTCGACAAAGGGTTTAAAACGGTGATAAATGATGACTTCCGGCAAACGAGTATCCATGGCTTGCTCAAGTCCTTGCAGCAGGAGAGACTTTATTTTTTCCGGCTGCAGGACCGGGGAGTGAAAAAAAGATTTTTCCACCCTGGCTGACCTGATTAGATGAAAACGACGTACCCCTAACACGGTGGCCTGTTTTACGATCCGCTGCAGCATGATAGGCCTGGGCAGGGCCAGGATTAACTCCACATTGGCAGCAGGCAGAGGGTCCCGGTCAAGACGTACCCCTATCGTAACCGCGATATCATCTATGGTAAGAATTTCACCCTGGCCCAGCTTCCCGTTGATCATACCGACACGCAGGGTGTCTCCGCTGACAAGGCCAAGAATCGTGCGAATATGTTCTGCACGTCGATCGGTCAGGATTACTCGGTCTGCAATCAATTCATGCTCTGCAAAAAGGACAAGATTCATGGTAACCGATCACAGGGTTTATAACTGTATGGTTTCATTACTTCAATCCTGTAAACGATCAAGGGTGCCGCAGATTTCTGTGATCGTGGCTGTCCGCTATAGACCTCTATGCGGGCAGACGCAGGTAAGCGCGGCACGAGACTCCGAGCACGGAAAGATGTGATGCTCCTGATCGTTTACGATTCATGGTGTGTTTGACAAGTTAAATGGAATGCGGGATACTCAGGTCTGCAATTCTCTTTTTTATGACTATACAGCGCCTATGATCCTGGTCTATAATTTTCTACTCACTTTTTTCGTACTTCTCCTCCTGCCTCTGATTGGACTTTTTGTCATGGTCCGGTCAAAGTATCGTGGTCGAACTTTGCAGCGACTTGGTTTTAAGATCAACAGCATCAAAAAAAAGTCTGCTGCTCACAATCCGGCCAACCCTGTTATCTGGATTCATGCCCTGTCTGTTGGCGAAGTCACATCCGCCCTGCCCCTGGTCAAGGCAATCCGGGACGACATGGGATCTGCTGTTATCGTCTTTTCCGCTGCAACCCGTAGCGGCAGAGAGGTTGCCGACACCCTTATTGCTCCTCTGGTAGATATTGTTTTGTACAGTCCCTTTGATCTCAGCTTTGCAGTACGGCGATACATTGCTGCCATTAATCCGAACTTGTTTATTCTTGTAGAAACCGATTTTTGGCCTAACTGGTTGTGGCAACTGAAAGCACAAAAAATTCCTGCCATGCTGGTCAATGGCCGTATATCTGAGAAATCCTTTGCATCCTACAATCGGTTCCTGTTTTTTTTCAAACCCATATTCCACTGCTTTGACCTCCTTTCCATGCAGACGACTGGAGATGCAGACAAGATGATCGGCCTTGGTATTGATCCTGAAAAGGTTATCACTCTTGGCAACCTCAAGTATGATATGGCCACAGAAAAAGGAGCTGATAAGGGTATTGACCGGGCAGCCCTTGCAATAGATGAAGACCTGACAATCTGGGTTTGCGGATCAACCCATCCCGGAGAAGAAGATTTTATATTTGCGGCCTTTAAAAAGCTTGCTGGAGACAACAATCTTTTCCTTATACTGGCACCTCGCGATATCAGCCGAGGCAACGAACTTGTTGGTCTGGCCGGGCAATTTGGCCTTGAGGCCCGGACACGTACGAGCCGTGCCACAGGCGGCAAGGTACTGATCCTGGACACCATAGGTGAGCTTGCCTCCTGTTATGGTATTGCCCGGTTGGCCTTTGTCGGCGGCAGCCTTGTTGGGCAGGGGGGGCATAACCCCATTGAACCGGCAGCGTACGGCGTGCCGGTTCTGTTCGGCAGCCATATGGAGGATTTCATGGAAATTGCCCATGATCTTGTTGCCTGCGGCGGGGCGGAGACAGTCACTGCTCAATC
>JAUWLT010000271.1 GCA_030613515.1 Desulfobulbaceae bacterium | reverse complement strand
GTTATAATTGTTCCCCGTATCACCCCTCTGATGCGGAATGAAGGGGCAATTTGTATCCAGACTCCGGAGAGGCTGAGGGCTTTTTTTAAAGGCTTTGCCGGTAGCAGAAGGACAACATTTTTGGAGGTGCATAATGGCACAGACAACAACAGGAAAAAAAGAGATTATCGAGAAATTTGCAACCCATGAAGGGGACACCGGATCCCCGGAAGTTCAGATTGCGCTGCTCTCCAACCGGATCAGCTACCTGACGGATCATTTCAAGACTCACGCCAAAGATCATCATTCCAGGCGCGGTCTGTTGAAAATGGTTGGGCAGCGGCGTAGTCTTTTGAAATATTTACAGAAAAAAGATATTAATCGCTACCGGAGTCTTATCCAGGAACTCGGTATCCGTAAGTAAGTACAAGGTGTCAGGCATAAGGTATCAGCTGTCAGGACTAACCCGTATATTTCATGAACACTTTGTTTCATGCAGTATAACATATGGAATTTTTGGTGATAATTTTGATCTTGTTTTTTCTTGAAAATTTGCAAAGTGTTCACCAAAGGCAAGCCGATGCAGCCGCACCTGCTTTGTCGCTACCTAAGCAAGCATAGGTAACTATAGCTTGCTCAGGTGCTCAGCGCATCTGCAGCCACCTCGACTTGTGAAATATACGGGCTAAGTAACTGCCTGAGACCTGAAACCTGACACCTTTAATAAATAGTCTGGTTTTGCGCAAATGACTCCTTAGTTGAAGGTCAGCACGGCGGAAAGAAAAGACATAACAGAAAAGACTCGATTGGCGGGTCTACGATGAAACAGTGTCCTGTGAAAAAGTGAGTTGATGCAGGGACCTGAACGTAAAGGAGTTTGCATGTATAAGAAGATTGAAGCCGAGATCGGCGGCAGTACCATGGCCTTTGAGACCGGTAAGCTGGCAAAACAGACCAGTGGTTCCGTGGTTGTATCCAGTGGTGATACCATGGTCCTTGTCACTGCTGTTGCAGAGAAAAAAACTAAAAATATGGGCTTTTTGCCCCTGACCATCGAGTATCAGGAGCGAATGTATGCTGCCGGCCGTATCCCGGGCAGTTATTTCCGCCGTGAGATCGGTCGTCCCTCTGAAAAAGAAGTCCTGACCTGTCGTCTCATTGACCGTCCCCTGCGACCGCTTTTTCCCAAGGGTTACATGTCCGAGACTCAGGTAATTATTACCGTGTTCTCGGCCGATCAGGAGATCGACCCGGATATTTTGGCCATGAACGGTGCATCAACTGCACTGGCTATTTCAGATATTCCCTGGAACGGACCCATTGCAGCTGCCCGGGTTGGTTATATTGACGGAGAATATATCCTCAATCCCACCAGCAGCCAGTTGGATAAATCAGCCATGAACCTGGTGGTTGCCGGTACCGAGTCTGCCGTGGTTATGGTTGAAGGCAGTACCGGTGAGCTGAGTGAAGATGTGGTTCTTGAAGCCATCTTTTTTGCCCATCAGGGGATCCAGCCGTTGATTGAACTGCAGAACACCCTGCGCGGGGAAATCGGTAAGCCTAAACGTGAAGTTGTCCCGCCCGAGGTCAACGAAACCTTGAAGGCTAAGGTGGAAGAAGTTGCCGCAAGCGGAATGGAAGAAGTCGTTACTACGGCCGACAAGATGGAGCGTGGTGATCGCTATGACAAGCTCAAAGAAGAGGTTCTTGAGCAGCTTGACGAGGAGATGTACGAGAGCGAGGGTGAGGTCTTTGACCTGCTGTCAGCATATAAGAAGGCCGTTATGCGCGGTCGGATTGTCAATGATGGACAGCGTCTTGATGGCCGCAGTTTTGATGAGGTTCGCCCTATTGACTGTGAAGTCGGAGTGCTGCCCCGTACCCATGGTTCCGCCCTGTTTACTCGTGGTGAAACCCAGGCCATGGTAGTCGGCACCCTTGGTTCAGAGCGTGATGAACAGCATCTGGAGGGGTTGGAAGGCAGTGAATTCCGCCGCTTCATGCTCCATTATAATTTTCCTCCTTTCTGTGTGGGCGAGGTTCGTTTCCTGCGCGGTCCCAGCCGTCGTGACATCGGTCACGGCACCCTGGCCCGGCGCGGTATTGAGGCGGTCTTACCCTCTCCCGAGGATTTCCCCTACACCATGCGGGTGGTTTCCGAGGTGCTGGAGTCCAACGGGTCATCCTCCATGGCCACGGTCTGCGGAGCCAGCCTGGCTCTGATGGATGCCGGCGTTCCCATCAAGACCCCGGTTTCCGGTGTTGCCATGGGACTCATCAAGGAAGGTGACAAGGTCGTTGTTCTCACCGATATCCTGGGTGATGAGGATCATCTCGGTGATATGGACTTCAAGGTGGTGGGGACCAGCAAGGGTATTGCCGCTTTGCAGATGGACATCAAAATCGAAGGTGTTGACCGCGAGGTTATGGCTGATGCCCTGTCCCAGGCAAAGGATGCCCGATTACATATTCTGGGCAAGATGGAAGAGGCATTAGGCACCCCGCGTGAGGATGTTTCCGATCATGCGCCCAAATATGTAACAATCAAGATTCATCCGGACAAGATCCGCGATATCATCGGCCCCGGGGGTAAAGTGATCCGCGAGATGACGGCTGAGTTTGATTCCAAGATTGATGTGGAAGACGACGGTACGATCAAGATCTTTTCAAACAGCAACGAGTCGGCAGCCGGTCTTGTTGCCCGCATTGAAGAGATGACTGCCATGCCCGAGATCGGCAAGGTGTATGACGGGTTGGTGCGCACGATCAAGGATTTTGGTGCCTTTGTCCAGATTCTGCCCGGTACCGACGGCATGGTCCATATTTCCGAGTTGGCCAATTACCGGGTTAACAAGGTAACTGATATCCTTAAAGAGGGTGATCGGGTCAAGGTTAAGGTCATTGACGTTGACGGCCGCGGCCGCATTCGTCTGAGCCGCAAAGCCGCTCTGGAAGAGGGTGAAGAGTAGATCATTGATCTCCATACACAACCATCGGTCACACCAGACCATCGGTTGATCTGAACCATAAGGCACAGCCTGCAAAGTTTTTCTTTGCGGGTTCTGTGCCTTTTTTGTTAGCCGAGAGAAGACTCTCGGAAAGGCTTAGCCCGCATATTTCACAGGGGTCGTCGCGAAAAGCCGGGAAGTGCCGTGGATACGAGGCACAACCCCAAAAGTACTCGCAGGCATACTGGCAGTATGTCGAGAATGCTTTTGGGGTTGTAACGAAGTAGACATGGTGCT
>JAUWLT010000098.1 GCA_030613515.1 Desulfobulbaceae bacterium | reverse complement strand
GCGGCCCTGTTGCGCAGAGCGGTCAGCTCCCTGCTGGAGGCCCAATCAGCGTTGGAAGATGCTCTGGCCAAGGCAGGTGGACCACTTGAGGGAGCCTCACACCATGGACATCACCATGAGGGCGGACATCACCATCATCATTGATCATAATATATGGACCATCTGCCATTAGCCTGGTTGTACTGGTATTTGAGTTCCAGGCGAATTGAGCTGCCCCGGTTCCGTTCCACGCAGCTCATCTTAAAGAGCTGTTTCCCCCTTTCCTGTTTTATGAAGGTTACCTTTGGGTGGCTCAGTTTAGATGAACGGGAAGATGGATAGGCCTTATTAAAAATTTTTTCAAAGTTCTCTTTCAGCCAGCTGATTTTATTATCCATGGCCAGCTGGGCTGTTTTGGCTTTGATTTGAGAGCGGATGTTTTTTTCGATCTCAAGGAGGGCGTTATCCTTTCTGATGCCGAACGCTGCAATCAGCTCCTCTATGGCCTTGTAATGGCTGAGCGCTGTTTTTAGATCATTTTTCTGTTCCGCTGCTGTTGCCATAGCCTGCTCGCGGGAAATACTAATCATGAGTATGGTCTTCTCAATCTTGGCTACAGCACCATCGTGCGCACCGGCAAAGGTATCCTGTTCATCCTTGATCATGTCCAGTGACCGTTTGTACTCTTTGATTGCCCTGTCCCACTCCCGGTTTTCATAGGCCAGACGAGCAAGGGAGAGAATCTGGAAGAGACGCGAATCAGCCAGCAACCGGTCAAGTTCCCTGTGTTCCTCGACGGATATGGTATCGGGATTTGCAACCAGCAGCTTTTTCGCATTTTCCAGCATCTCAATGGTCTGCTGCCACTGGGCATCGGTGAATGTTTCCTTGGATTGATCAAGTTCATGGCGAACGGTCGCTGCTGCCAGTTTTTTACTGATTTCTCCCGTCCCTTCAGCATCTGAGAGAGTTTTCGAAATTTCAAGCGCCCGTTGATACGTTTCAGCGGCATTACCCCACTCTTTGGCACTTTCCGCCTTTCTGGCACTGGCCAGGGCATCTTCAAAACGCAGGTTGTTTATTGTCTGGCTGATAGACTGTTCCTGGGCTTGCAGCTCATTTTGCCGGGCAAATTTTCGGGCCGTGCCATAGGCGGCAATAGCCTTGCTGATCTTGCCTTCCTTTAGGAGCTTGTCAGCATCATTGGTTAGCTTTTCCAGTTGTTGTAATTTTTTAATAACCTTGGTTGGCAGGTATTGATCGTTATATTTTACTTGTCCCTGCAGCCCTTTTTTAAAGTCGGTGGAGTTGATCAATGTAGAAATCTCGTTCTGCAGTCCCTTTTTCTTTGAGCGCAGGATACGCACCTTGTTCAGGGAGGCAAGAGCTGTGTGTGCAGATTCTTCAGCATCCTTAAACTTTTTGTTTTGCAAATGGTTACGGGCCTGCTGCAAGACGGATTCAGCCTGTTTTATTGAATTGCTATCCTTGAAATAGGTTATCCCACCCATTACCACAACGATCAGTACCGGGGCCGCAATCAAGATGGACTTAAGTGGTATGCCGGCAATATTAATATCCGTCATCCCGAGTTTAATGTCCGCCTGTTTGGCCTGTTTCTTGTCCCCTGTTGCAGGGATAGATTCCGACTGGGAGGAAGTCGGTGATGTTTCCGGTATCAGCGTGGCATCGGAAAATGTTTCAGCCATGATTTGAGCCTGTTGCAGGCGCAACCGTATGTCTTCCAATCCCGGAGTGTCAGCTGCTATTGTAGTAATTCTCTCCACTGTCTTCAGGGCCTCATCAATCTTTCCCTTATCTTCCAGCCGTTCCGCTGTTATAATGAGTTTGTCGCTTTCACGCAGGGCAGCGGCGATGATATGTTCAATTTCATCACGGTCGGGAACAGGAGTTGACTCAGGGATCTTTGCCAGCAGTTGATCAGCTGCAACCATCTCTTTTTGTTCAATACGCAACCGTATCAGGTCAAGCTGCGGCTCGACGCTTTCTGATTCTTCGGCTGATTCTTCGTCTTCCAGGCCAAGGAGGTCAAAGGTATCATCATCGTCAAAATGATCCTCCGTGGACTCAATATCTGCTATATGCAGGCTGTCAAGGGGCAACTCGTTAATATGTTCAGCATACCAGTCTGCTGCTTCCTGGTTGAAAGGGTCCTCAAGGTTGTAGATATTACCGCAGATCATCTCAGCGATATGGAGAATGAGCTCGGGGAGGGAAGAATTTTGCTGCCAAAAGTCGGCAATACGAACGGCATCCGGGTCAATATCAGGGTGAAAGATAGAGGTCAGCGGTTTAACAGTCGGAGGAAAATGGGGGTAGCCAAAGGGAAGGCTGATACGGATCCTGTGCTGGGAACCCTCGCGGATAGTCCCGTCAACATCTCGGACATAGCCCTTGATCAGGTACTCGATTTCGTAGCTGTCCGGAGGTTGCCCTTCAACCTGTATTACATTGATACTGGGGTACAGTTCAAGGGTGTTTTGAACCTTTTCGAAATCGCCGGCAAGTTGATCTGTATCTGAAGCCATGTTTCACACTGGGGGAAGACTGAGTTGTAGTTGGAATGCGGACAGTTGGCAGCAACTGCATGTATCAGGATACAGTAAGAAGCAGTTCAGCATTTTTTGCTATTGTATAGTATTTAATATTCCGAAACAAGCAGCATTCCAGGAAAATCAGGGATAAGTGACAGAAAAAAGCATCCTGTGGATGGAATGTGATCACTCAGGCTGAGTTTCTCTAACAACACATTGTACATGGATACATTTCTGTGTACAATAAATAATTGTTGTTTGAAATCGGGTGAGATCGTGGTCATGGTTTGTTGATCAGGGTATCTCCTTTAACAATGGAAATTTTGCTATGAATATAGTATGTTGCCTGGTCTGATATGGTAACCTTTGCAGCGGCATTTGACATTATTGAAGGTCGGGCCTGCCCTTATTATAACAAGGACGATTCCCTGATCCTGACCGACAGGGCTGTTATTCTGCCCGTGGGACGGCCCGCCTGTCTTATACTTGTCCGTGAGTTGACCGAGCTGATGTTTGACCTGTTACCCCATGCGGAAACGGACTTTGCCGAGCAACGGTCAACGGTCTATACCTGCGGTGGCTGTACCGGTCTGATCAAGTTCCAGCTGGGTGACACTCCACAGAACGTTGGGAAACCCGGTGACGGAGAGGGGGAGATTGTGATGAGCGGCCGCATCGATGCCATCGTCCCACCGGAACTGCTACAGGTTTTCCACATGCACCAGAAGACCGGGAAATTATTGTTGGATATGGATGGCGGTTCAGCAAGGGTTACTTTTCGTGATGGCGCCATCATTGCGGCTCGGTTTGGAGAACTGGACAATCAGGAGGCTATTTTTGGTCTGATGGCCGAAAAAAAGGGCCATTTTCGTTTTCTGCCCGGGCTGCCCTCTCCCCTGATGAATGCCAGAGAAATTGGAGATTTTATGATGATCCTCATGGAAGGCCTGAAGCGGCTGGACGAAGAGGACGTGTAGTCGATTTACTTACGTGGTTGTTCAACCACCGATGCAGCTTACATCTCCTGATACTTGCTCAGACCTCAGCTTTCAGGTATCAGCAATCAGCTTGAAGTCAGCCGCCTGCGGCGGGAAACTAAACCTGAGACCTGACCACTGACCACTGATACCTAACACTTGAACGGCGGCAGTTTAAGAATATCCATGAAACAGTCCACGTGGTAAGGGGCCTCAAGCTTGGGATTGTTAAAGGCAATTAACTCCAGGCCTACGGCAGCGCAATGATCCCGGTCCACACTTGAATCGCCGATATAGATCGCCTCGTCTACCTGCAGACCGAAATGATCCAGGATCATGTATAGTCCATCCGGAGCCGGTTTGGGGCGGGGGGCAGTCAGTGCAGTGACTACCATTTCAAACCAGGAACGCAGTTTGAAGATATCCATGACCATGTCCATGGTATTGGTCCGGTTGGTGGAGATGGCCCGGTGGTAATCGGGACTGATGGTTTCCAGGAATTCAAGCAGGTCTGGAGCCATGAGCATCTGGTGAAGAAAGGGAGTATAGTCCAGTTCCTCCCGGTACCTGTTTACCGCATCCATGTTGATATGGTTATGATTACGGAAGATATGGGCCAGGGAATCAAAGACGTTGTGGGCATGGACATAGCCAACCTCCTCCTCATCCATGGGGGAGCAGTTAAAACCGGCCAGCAACTGGTTGTAGTAGGCACGGTTGGTTTCCCGGGAGTCAAACATAACTCCGTCGCAGTCAAAGACTACAAGTTTCAGCATATTATCGTTAACGGGTTATCCATTTAGGCCACCTTGAATAATTGCTTTTTCGCCCAATCTCTGTGTCACAGTAAAATGAAAAATGCTCACATATGACTAATATGCTGCGCTTTTTAATTTTCCTGTTCCTTGACCTTGAACGAAAAATCTAATTATTCAAGGTACCCTTTAATGTAAGTATGTGCAAATACTGCTTGCTGTAGAGACCTTTATATTCACCGCAGAGAAAGGATCATTTTTCCCCTCTGCGCTCTATGCGTCTCTGCGGTGCCATTGAATTCAGAAATATTTCACCCGTTACCGTTCAACTCACTGCCGTAGATTTCCCGGTTCAGTTCAGCAAAAAATATTTCCATGAATTCGTGTCGCCTGCCGGCGAGTTGTTGTCCGATGGGAGTCAGCATCCGGCCGCGAACCCGGGACATTTTGACCTGAAATTCCCGGTAGGCAGTATCTTCAGTGGAATAGGAGTCCGTGTCCGCCGGATCAAGCTCGGCATTGTGCAGTCGAGCTCCGATCTGACCGGCAAAGAGAAAGGCCCGGCCGATGCCGATGGCGCCGATGGAGTCCAGCTTATCCGCATCAAAGAGTATCTTAGCCTCCAGGCTTTCCGGCTTGGTGGCGCTGCGAAAACGGTGGCCGCGGATGCAGTGACAGATGGCTGTAATGTCAGCTTCACTGTAATCAAGCTTCCGGAGGAGGGGGATTACCATTTCCGCACCCCGCTCGGCATGGCAGATGTCACCCCGGCTACGGCTTTCCTGGTTGCGGCCGATATCGTGCAGCAGAGCGGCCGGGGCCAGAATATTCAGGCGTGCATTCATTGTGCGGCCCATTGCCATGGCAGTTTGCAAAACCCGCTCACTGTGGTCAGGACCGTGGGATCCTCCTTCCTGCAAACAGTACTGTTCACTGATCCGGTGCAGCGCATCCAACAGTTCCTTATCCGGACTTTCCTTGCTCACTCGTAACCCATCAGGGGTTTGTAACTATGTAGTTTCATATGCTTCAAATTTGTAATCGGTCACAGATGCCGTAGATTAACGCTGCTGCTTCAGTTCGCTATACACCTGTTATGTGGGGCGGGAGTAGCAGCGGGAAGAGGTGAGCGAGGTACGAGACTCCGTGCGGTGCCTGTGATCGATTACGCTCACTCGTTGAAGCATTCCTGCATAAGCCAGCGGATTCCAAGCAGCAACAGTTCTTCATCGCTCCCGGCCAGAGCCTGCAGTTCCGTGGCAGAGAATGGTCGGTTCATAGAAATCCTGCCGTCGGCCATTTCCCGGCGGAACATGTCCAGGTCATACAGAGCCAGGATGAACTGGTCCCGCTGAGTCTTGGAGGGGCGGAAGCCGAAGTGAATACGCGGGTGCTGCAGCAGCTGCATGAGAGGATCATTGAACCGGTTATAATCAACCAGCCCCTGGTCCTGGAAATACTCGGCTGCGGTCTGCTCCGGATTTTCCTCAAAGCCTCGGCAATGGGGTTCTTTTACCAGCACATACTGTTCCGTAACAGTGCCGTCTCCGTCGCGGGAAGCGCCGCGTCCCACCGGGTAGGCCCGGCAGGCCCCCGGTCGATCTTCATAGACGCTGCATCCTTTGTCCGAGACGAAAACACAACTGGCACGACCATCATCAACCATAGTCAGGTAGCAGGCTGGAAAAACCATGCCTTCTTCCCACTCAATAATCACATACTGTTCCAGGAACTTTCCTGAAGGCAGCTTGAGCCTGTTTTTCAAGCGCAGCACATCATAGGGAGTCAGTGCCAGGTCCAGCTGCCGGCAGCACTGGGTAAAACAGGGTACACCGGGATGGCAGGCAAAGCAGAACTTTTCACTGTTGTCAATGGAATGGAAGTGTTCCGGTAACTTGCTCTTCATCTTTTACTTTTACTGTTTCTTCAACGTGAGCAATGGGCTGGCAATGAAGATCGAGGAATAGGTTCCCACAAGCACCCCGGCTAACAGGGCAAAAGAGAAATCGTGAATCGCAGAACCGCCAAAGAAGAACAGGGCAGCCAGCACCATGGTTGTTGTCAGCGAGGTAACAATGGTCCGGGCAAGCACCTCGTTAATACTGGTATTGATAATGTCTGAGAATTTCTTATCGTGGAGCTTGCCCATGTTTTCACGGATACGGTCAAAGACGACCACCGAGTCATTAAGTGAATAACCGGCCAGGGTGAGCAGTGCCGTTACCAGCAGCAGGGTAATCTCCATGTTGAGCAGCCAGCAGATACCCAGTACGATCAGAACATCATGGAAGGTTGCCGCCGCAGCGGCCAGGCCGAAGCTGAAATCAAAGCGGATGGCCAGATAAACAAGCGCACCAAGGAGCGAGATGGCGATAGCCTGAATCGCTTTGTTGCGCAGCACGGCAGAAATGGATGAGCCGATTTCAGACTCGCTTTCAAGCACAAAGTCTATGTCGCCTTCCATCCCGTTCAGGACGCTGGTGATCTCCTCACCCAGGTGGCCCACTGTGTCCTCGGATTTTTTCATCTTGACGATCAGCCGGTTTTCACCGGTAACCTGCTGCAGGTCAACGGAATCATAACCGCTTTTTGTTAAAGATGAGCGAACCTCATCAAGCTGAAACGGCTGTTCTGCCTTGTACTGCAGCAGGGAACCGCCGGAAAAGTCAACACCCATGTTGGCATCACCGCGCAGGATTTCCACAAAGGAAACCAACCCCATGATAACCAGTACCGCGGACAGGCCAAAGGCGATCTTTTTAATGGCCATGAAATCAAAATTGGGTTTTTTGACAAAGCGCATGAATTTCAGGTCACGCAGTTTTCTGCCGGTGTACAGCCATTCATAAATCAACCGTGTGCAGAACAGAACCGCAAACAGGTTAAAGATAATGCCCAGCGACAGGGTAACGGCAAAACCCTTAATCGGACCGGTACCGAACAGGAACAGGGCAAGGGCCGTGATCAGGGTGGTTACCTGGGAGTCGACAATGGACCAGAAGGCCTTGTTGAAACCGGAGTCAACGCCGGATTTTACGGATTTGCCTAGTGCAAACTCTTCGCGCATTCGTTCAAAAATCAGGACGTTGGCATCAACCGCCATACCGATGGAAAGGATGATACCGGCAATACCGGGCAGGGTCAGGGTGGCCCCTAACATGGCCAGTCCGGAGAACAGGAACAAAATATTGAGTACCAGGGCAAAGTCGGCAATAATACCGGAGAGCCGGTAGTAAATGACCATGAAAATCAACACCATCAAGGCGCCGAACAGGCCTGCGGTTAGTCCCTTATTGATTGAGTCGTGACCCAGACTGGCGCCGACGGTCAGGTTCTGGATAATTTCAACCGGAGCCGGCAGGGCGCCGACCCGGAGGACAATGGCAAGGTCGGTTGCCTCTTCGTGACTGAAACTTCCTGAAATCTGGGCAGAGCCGCCCAGGATTTTTTCGCGGATCACCGGTGCGGAACGCACCACCTCGTCCAGGACAATGGCCAGCCGCTTGTTGACATTTTTCTCGGTGATGTTGCCGAATATCTTGCCGCCCCGGCCGGTGAGGTCAAGGCTGACGTAGGGTTCGTTAAAGGTTCCCCCGATTCGGACCTGGGCGTTTTTGACCATTTCACCGGTCATCAGCACCTGGCTGTTTAAGAGAATGGGAACCTTGCTTTCCCGCTTAGTCTGGTTGTCAATGACACGTTGATAGTAAATTTCGGTTCCCTTGGGCAGGCGACCCTGCAGGGAAAGGTTGAGCTGTTTGCGTGAATCGCCTTCTTTCCACTGACCGCTCTTGACAGCCTGGTTGATGAGCTCTGTCAGGTCGACACCGGCATCATCGGCTACCAATTTAAATTCCAGCTGTGCTGTCTGGCCGATCAAATCCATGGCTCGGTCAGGATCTTTAATGCCGGGCAGTTGGACTACGATTTCATCTTCACCCTGGCGGATGATCACCGGCTCGGCAACACCAAACTGGTCAATACGGTTCCGGATAATCTCAAGGGACTGGGCCACCGCATTTTTGCGGATAAATTCAATCTCGTCTCCAGTCAGTTTGAGGCTGATGCGAGGAAAGCTCCCCTCTTCAGCTTCCACCGTGATGTCAAGGTTGGGGAAATCCTCCTTGATAACCTGGTTGATAGTGTCCACGGCACCGGTATTGGGCAGGGTAAAGACAACCTGACCGGGATCGGGAGAATCCAGCTGCACTGCAGATATGTTTTTTTCAGCCAACCCTTCTTTCAGGTCGGATGCAGCAAGATCAAGGGAGTTCTCCACCGCCTTGTCCAGATCAACCCGAAGGACCAGATGCATGCCGCCCTGGAGGTCGAGGCCAAGTTTCAGTCCTTGCGGTGCCAGGTATGTCTTCCACCAGTCCGGTGCACCGGGATAAAACGAGGGCACAAGGGTCATGACGGAAAAGAGGATAACGGTAAAGAGCAGCCCGATCTTCAGCTTCAGGTTGGTGTTCATTGATGTCTTCCTGGTTGACGAATAAAAGTCAGTGGGTTAACCAAATTGGTTGCCCCAGATGAACTGTTACAGTTGGTTAATAATGCATGCTGATATGGTGTTTGTGCGGCAT
>JAUWLT010000239.1 GCA_030613515.1 Desulfobulbaceae bacterium | reverse complement strand
CGGTTAAGATTTGTACAGATTATACGTAACAAAATAGAACCGAAGATATGGTATAATTCGGTCATCAACATCCTGTTTTTTCTATAAAAGAAAAAGGAGGAACGTATGGCCGGACAAAGTTGTATACTTGTAAATTGTTATCCCTGTGACGTGACTGCAGCAGGACAAGATAAGCCCTGGCCCGTCACCCAACCCTTTGCTGATCCTCCAGCTACCAATTCCTTTCCACCAATCGCAGGGTCTCTTGCCGCCGGTCATCCAAGCAAGAGGCGGCTGACACTTGATCGTTGCTCTGCCCGGATCACAGACAGTAGTCTGACTGGTGCAGATGTAGCAGTTGAGTATCTCCGGCACAAGTACAGTAAAAATCATGTAGCGAACACCATTAGGGACGCTGGCTTTACGGTTCTATCCTTACTGCAATTTCTCAACGAGACCGGTACGACCATTTTCAAGATAACTCGCGGGGATATCAGTGGGTTTATCGGGCATGTGCAAGACCGTGGTTTAAAGATAAGTTCCGTCAGGTGCCGCCTGAGAGGTGTGTATGCTTTTATCAATTTCCTGGTTGAACATGAAACCCTGTCCCCGGCAATTTTGCACAAGAAAATCCGACTGCAGAAACCGGAAGTATTACCACGGGCCATTCCAGCAGAAGATATAAAACTTTTGCTCTCTGCGATAACTACTGTCAGAGACAGGGCAGTGATTCTTCTTTTGCTGCGGTCAGGCATGAGGATCGGAGAGCTGCTACAGGTCAAAGTGGACGACATCATTGTGCCCGAGAGAAAAATCTTGCTCTATTTGGGGGAAAAGAACTACCTGGGCAGGGTAGTCTATTTCAGCGAAGACGCTGAAAATGCACTTCTGGAATGGTTACACGCCAGGGATGAGCAGCACGAATATCTTTTTTACAGTCCTACCAGAGAGACCCTTGGTTATGTGGCAGCCTGGAAGGTGATGAAAAAGATCCTGGAACGGGCTGGGCTGTCCGGTAAGGGCTACAGTCTCCACAGCCTGCGCCATACTTTCGCCACAGACATGCTCAACGCCGGATTACGCCTGGAAGTGTTGCAGCAGCTTCTTGGCCACAAAACAATCGAGATCACCATGCGGTATGCGAAGATATCGGACATGACACGGAAAGATGAATACTACAAGGCTATGACCGTTATTGAGCAAGGGAGAGATCATGAACCTCACCGAATCAATTCTCAGTTACAGGCTGTATTTGAAGAGAAAAAACTACTCACCTCACACAGTGAAAAACTATCTGCATAGGCTGCATCGGTTTCTCGTGTGGATTGCTGTTCCGGTGGAATCGGTAACCAATCAAGACGTCAGACGATATATCGATTTCATGCTTGAAAAGAAACTGGCACCACAGACCATTAACGGACACCTGATCGCTATCCGCGGGTTTTACAACTATCTCAAGGATGAGGAAGCAAGGTCTCTGGTTAATCCTGCTGTTACGGGAATGGCTTTGCGACTTCCCAGGCCGTTACCACGACACCTGCGAGATGGTGATGTGGGCGTTTTCTTCAAAGCAGTCAAGAAGCGCAGGGATGTTGCCATGTTCATGCTCATGCTACGCTGCGGTCTCAGGGTTGAAGAGGTAGCCAACCTTACTCTCGGTGCCATTGATTATCGGCGTAATCAGATCATAGTCAGAAGTGGCAAGGGAGCAAAAGACCGGGTAGTCTATATCAGCAACGATGCCGCAGATGCCTTGGCAGTATATTTACGTATCAGGCCACCAACTCAGGAACAACGGGTTTTTCTGGTCGAAAAGGGCATCCACAAAGGGAAACCTATATCCGTGCGGGGTATCCAGAAACGTATTGAGTATTGCTCAAAACTAAGCGGTATCCCCGTGTCATGCCATCAGCTGCGACATACCATGGCCACTCAACTGCTTAATGCGGATGCCGACCTGGTGACTATCCAGGAACTGCTTGGCCATACCAGAATCAAAACAACCATGCGCTACTGCAAGTTATCGAACCTGAAGGCACAGCGAGATTACTACAATGCGGTTACCAAGGTAATGGAAAATAGTGGGATCCTCTATTCATGGAACGTGAGGTGTTAATCCGCTACGTGTCGGGTCCCGTGAGAATATAAACTGATTTTTCAGAAATATTCGGTTTTGTCTTCTGCCAATTTTTAGGAGTTGTGACAGGAGGAATGTGGCCCAGATTTTTCTGTGGAATGTTATTGTTATAAATCTTGCAGTAGGAGGTCAAGGTTTTCCTGAGATCGTCCTTCGAGGAGAATCTCGTTTGTTCAATAATTTCCCCTGTCCGGTCATTAAATCTCTCTACCATGTCGTTGGATTGTGGATGGCGTGGCTTTATGATGCGATGATCTATATTGTGTGCCGAGCATTCCTGATCAAACAGATGGTTACCCGTAAGCTCTCTTTCCCTGGTAGCACAGAATCTGTCGGTAAACTCCTTGCCATTGTCCATCAGGATTTTGCTTATGACAAAAGGGACTTTCATTCTCATGTTTTTTAGAAAAGCCCGTGTTTAGCCTGCAGATTTTGATGCCCTAATTCCCATGAAAACCCAGCGAGTTGCCCTGTTAATGATCACAAAGAGATATTTTCTTGCTTGTTTATCAGGCATTCTGGGGAGATACTTTATGTCGGCATGAATAAACCCTGGCTGATAATCCTTGAATGACTTGACAGGGTTGCTATCCTTCCCGTCATCGGTTCGGAGGATCAGATCAGTCAACAGTGAAACATCATGTCTTCTCAGGCAACGGTCAAGGGCAGAGCAGAACATGGCAGGCTGAATGAATTCCCTGACCACTACCAGGAGATCATCCAGTGGCAACAACAGTGATTTACGCAGCTCAACAACGATTTCCTTCTCCAGGGGCCTGCTGATGCCGTATTTTTGAACAAGGGCTCTTTCAGAGAGTTTGGACTGTTGTATCTCTTTTTTGATAGCAGGTGTGGTGCGTGCGTTTTTATGCAGGCTGATTTCTATGGCTGTTCACTACCGCGCTTCGCTTGCTGACCTTGTTTCTTTGTGCAGGGATTCGTTCCTCACCCTGCACAAAGAAACAAGGTAATGATTAAACCCGACCCAGGGTGCCTTTCAGCATATACCTGGCACGGAATAAAGGGTAACCCCTTATCGGTAGACAATCAAGCGGGACGCTACAGCTACGCCAGGGACCACTTACTCAGACGAGCTACACTTTGGCCCATTCTAGCAACCGGTCCCTGATTTAGCTCACTTGGGAGATAAATCTTGACTATACACTGTTAAATAGGCCAAAATAGAATCAGCTAACGATACTATATAATAAGAAAAAATAGGGTTTGTTACGTATACGTACAGATAATGTCAACTTGGCCTCAGTTGCAAAAAAACTCTTTTTCTGTGAAATTGGCCGACAGGCTGTAGTTCACAGATTCAGGAATAGTCTTAACCTATGAGGTGTATTCCCTGACCATGGATTGCCAAGGGACATCTTTTCCTTCTGAGACTTTGAATTAGTCTCGAATAAGAGTATCTATGTTGACTCCAACCCGTTAAGTGACCTATCTTATAATATAGGGAAATATTCTTTAAGATAAGATCAGGTGGCTCGCCATATTGGATAAACCTCCAACTGTAGCAATGATCGATCATTCGTTTAACAATCAACCCGCCTGGCTTTCCTAGAACGCCTTATACTTTTCTCTGAGCATATGAGAGAGGTGGTTCACCATTGCAAATGCCTTTTCGACAGTTTGCCCCTTGTCAGGATTGACGATGCAGCAGGTCGCAGGAGACAGCATGCTTTTGGAAATTATGTATTC
>JAUWLT010000025.1 GCA_030613515.1 Desulfobulbaceae bacterium | reverse complement strand
GACCGGCATGCTTACCAGGATCATGTTTCCATTCCTGATCTTCGTGGCCCTGGCTGCTGTGGTTATGGGCATACTCAATACCAGCGGCAGGTTTTTTGTACCGGCCATGTCATCAAGCTTTTTCAACCTGGGCTCGATCATAGGCGGTGTATCCCTGGCCCTGCTGCTGCCCAAATTCGGCCAGCCTGCCATTGTCGGTATGGCCTGGGGAACACTGATCGGTGGCCTTATGCAGCTGCTTATCCAGCTGCCCACACTACGAAAAACAGGCTTCCGCTTCAAGCCGCAACTTAAACCTCGTGATCCGGGACTCAAACGGATATTATGGCTCATGCTGCCGGCAACCATCGGCCTGTCCGCCACCCAGATCAACATCTTTGTCAACACCAACTTTGCCTCCAGCTGCGTGGAAGGATCAGTCTCCTGGCTCAACTACGCCTTTCGCATGGTGCAACTGCCCATCGGCGTATTTGGAGTTGCCTTTTCCATTGCCGCCATGCCGGTATTGGCAAAACATGCAGCCCAAAAGGATTTTGCAGGTTTACGACAGACCTTCACCTCCTCGCTGGTCATGGTGTTCAGCCTGACCATTCCGGCCACGGTCGGGCTCATCCTGCTGGCCCAGCCTATTATCCGGCTCATCTTTGAACACGGCGCTTTTACGTCCGTCGATACCCTGCGCACTGCCCAGGCCCTTACATATTACGCCTACGGCCTGTTTGCCTATTCAGCCGTCAAAATCATGGTGCCGGTTTTCTATGCCTTAAACAATACAAAATATCCGGTTATCGGCTCTTTTATTGCCGTTACTGCCAACATCATCATTATCACCATGACCATTGACACCTTTTCATTTCGGGCAATCGCCCTGTCCACCTCCTGCTCCATGGCCTTCAACTTTCTGTTTCTGGGTATTATCCTGTACCGGAAACTTACTGGATTTTCGCTGGCCTATCTTGGTCTGGGAACCTTGAAAATTCTACTGGCAAGCATAGTCATGGGATCCGGGGTCATGGGATTGAAAAAGCTGCTTAATCCCATGCTGCAGGGTTCCATCCCCCTGCAACTGGTTGGAGTTTTTATGGTGATAGGAGCCGCTGCACTGCTCTACGGGATAACACTGCACCTGCTCAGACTGCCGGAACTAAAAGTGATAACTGAAAAGGTCGGAAAGCGTTTTTTTTCGGAATAAGATGTCAGGTGGAAGAGTTTCAATGAATTACATCCCCCATATCCTCGGCATGGCTTAATGATACCGCTACAGGAAACAGGGCCGGAAAAACCTTTGCGGTCCTGAAGAGATGCCTGTTTTTCGGGTAATGAAAATAGTATGAAGACTTCATATCAAGTCCGGTCAGAATAATTTTTATCAGCAGGATGGAAGCAGGTTTCCGTTCGACAGTAGCCCCGAAAAATGAAAAAAACGTAAGATATTTTGGTTGTCAGTGAGAACAACCAAAATATCTTATGTCACATCACCCTCATAAATAGTTAAAGTTGCAGCGGCAATAATCCTGCCGGGATCACTTTATCACCTCAGGGAATCACACCATGATCATGAACAAGCCATGCATCGCCCCTGGAATCACCCTAATGACGCTGGCAGCGGTTCTGCTGCCGGCTGGTACCCTGTTTGCCGCCGACAAAGATGGGCAAACCATTTCCTGGTTTATGTTGATAGTCGGCCTGCTCGGTGGACTCGCCTTTTTCCTGTACGGCATGGAAAAGATGAGCGAGGGCATGAAGAGATCGGCCGGCAACAAAATGCGCTCCATTCTGGCAACCCTGACCCGCAACCGCTTCATTGCCCTGGTAGTCGGTGCCTTTGTCACCATGGTCATTCAGTCTTCCAGCGCCACCACGGTCATGCTGGTCAGTTTTGTTCAGGCGGAGCTGATGACCTTTGTCCAGTCACTCGGTGTAATCCTGGGCGCTAATATCGGCACAACCATCACTGCCCAGATGGTGGCCTTCAAACTTACCGACTATGCGCTTCTCATGATCGCTGCAGGTTTCGGCCTCCGGATGCTGGGGAAAAGCGACCGGATAAAGAGTATCGGGGACATTCTGCTTGGTTTTGGCATTTTATTTTACGGCATGAAACTGATGAGTGACACCATGAAGCCGCTACGCACCTACCCGGAATTTATTCGGATAATGGAAGGGCTGGAAAACCCGGCCATGGGTATTCTGGCAGGCGCGGCCTTTACCGCCCTGGTGCAGAGTTCCAGTGCATCAACCGGTGTGGTTATCGTCCTGGCCCAGCAGGGTTTGATCACTCTTGAGGCTGGTATCCCTGTAATTCTCGGGGCCAACATCGGCACCTGCGTTACCGCCGGTCTTGCCAGTATCGGTACGGCCAGGGAAGCAAAGCGGGTAGCACTTGCCCACGTCCTGTTCAATGTCGGTGGCGTATTGCTCTTTCTCTTCTGGATCCCTCAACTTGCCGAGCTGGTCCGCTCCATCGCCGCGGCTTTCGGTTCAGGAACGGCAAGACAGGTAGCCAATGCCCACACCATTTTTAACATTACTGTTGGCCTTGTTTTCCTGCCCTTTATCGGCTTCTTTGCCAGGCTGATTCTTCGCATCCTGCCGGATATACCCCGGGAAAAAGAGCTTGATCCGGTCACCTGGCATCTTGATGATTCAATTATTGCCACTCCGGCAATAGCATTACAACTTGCAAGTGCCGAGATTGCCAGAATGGCAAAAATTCTGGGCAGAATGCATCGTGCGGTCATGATACCTTTCATTTCCGACAAACCACAACGGGATGCGATTTACCCGGAGCAGCTGACACTGCTGCAGGGGATTGAGATGCGGGAGAAAAAAATTAACTTTTTGGAAGAACGTATCAGGCGCTACCTCCTTGACATCAGCCGCCAGGAACTGGCAGAGGGACAGGGCACCGAAGTCAATGCTCTTATCTCCCTGCTTGATTCCATGGAAAGAATTGGTGATGTCATCACCAGGCAGATTGTTCCTCTTCTGAAAAAGAAAGAGCGCATCGGCGTAGATCTTTCCAAAGAGGGAAAAGCAGAGCTTATCCGATACCATGAAAAAGTAGGCAAACAGCTTGACCGGCTCAATCAGATGATGACCAAGATGGATGTCTCCGTTGCCAAGAAGGTAAAAAAGAAAAAAATACGTTATGCCCATCTCGATTCCCGCCTGCGCAGACACCACCTGGAGCGCATGCTGGCAATGAAGGAGGCATCAGTGGAAACCCATTCAATTCATATGGAACTGATGGACGCCCTGAATCAGATTAACATCTACAGTGCTGATATTGCTAATAAATTACTGAAAAGCGGTTTACTGGCAGGGGGGGAGGATGTGGATAACAACATGGATAACGACAAAGACGAGTCTGAGCCTGCATCAAAATAATTAAACCGTACTTTGTCACCATAATTCAAGGAAATACACAATGGGTATAGAAATAGAAAGAAAATTTTTGTTAACAGGAAATGATTGGCAGGAGCTTGCCGGGGGGACAGCCTATCGCCAAGGTTATCTCAATTCACAGAAGGAACGAACCGTGCGAGTTCGTACCATTGACGATAAGGGATTCCTGACTATCAAGGGAATCAGTGTCGGAGCGACCCGGATGGAATACGAATATGAAATCCCGGTGGAAGATGCCAGGGTCTTGCTTGATGAGCTGTGCGAAAAACCGCTTATTGAAAAAAACCGCTACAAGATTGAGTTTGCCGGTTTTATCTGGGAGGTTGATGAATTTTTTGGAGAAAATGAAGGGTTGATCGTTGCCGAGATTGAACTGGAAAGCGAAGACCAGCAGTTTGAAAGACCCCAGTGGATTGGTGAGGAAGTAAGCGGAGATCCGCGTTACTTTAACTCCAATCTCATTAAGAATCCCTATAGCAGTTGGGATAAATAGTTTCTGTCCAGCCCCGTCCCCTGGGCGCCTACAGAATATTATAATAAATCGTGTAATTACAGAACCACCAGCGGTGATCAAGAGAAACATAATGACTGTTTACGATGTAAGCAAAACCACCTCGGCCGAAGATGCCGAAAAAGCAGTGCCCAGAGCTGAATTCCGCGTTTTTGGCCAGGGTATTATCGATATTGTTAAACCGGCCATGTGGAAGGCCCGGGCCACGCTATTCAAGGTCCGCCAGAGCGGTGAAACCTACATTTTGTCCAGGCACACTAACGAGGCCAATGTCAAAATTCGCAACGGGTTACTCGATATCAAGATCAAGGTTGGTGAAACCCAGTCCGGTTACGAGATTTTCCAGCCACGCGGTAAGTTTCAATTTCCGGTCAAGCAGGATGAACTGGCGACCATCCTTGAAAATCTTCGATCTAAGATAGAACTCCACCAAGATAGCTACACCTTTGACAAATTCCTGGAACTAATCAGAACCACTGACGATATCGCAAGCGTGGACGTCCATAAGCAGCGATACGTCTTCTCAGTTGACGGCGTCATCTGCGAGTATGGCAAAATCCTATTCAACGGAGCAATGGTTGAAACCACCTGTGTGGAAAGCGAAGATTACTCAGCCATGGAACAGGTTATTGAAAAGCTTGAAATCAGCGGCTTTGAAAACGTTAATTATCTCAAGGCGGCAAAACGCGTTATCGGAATGGAAGAGTAGTACTGTCGGTTTATCTTTGAGGTCACGCTGAGCCATCTAACTGTTGTTGAACAGGCTGAACAGGCAGATGGCTCTCCTCTTTTTTACCTGGCTGCTATACAGCAAGCGCTGACATCACAATAAAAACACCCGACTGCACCTTTTTCCGTGAAAGGGATGTAAACAGCGCTACAGTTCAGTCCAGTACTCCTCCGGCATTTCCTTTGCCAGTTCCAGGGCACCATCAGCACCACCAAACAAAGGATCGTCAACAACCCGTACCTTGGTCGGACCATATTCACCAATGGTCTCTTCAAGGTATTCGACAAGCCCGCGGATCTGGCTCCCTCCACCGGCCAGGATGATGTTTCCCCTGATAGCATCCTGGTATTCCGGATCAAACTTGGCAATAAGCTCCAGAGTTGACTCCACTATGGCAGGCAAAATACTATCACAGGCCCGTTTCATTTCATCGGTAATGTTATGGACAGTGGATTTGCCTTCCACTGGAATTTCCACCTCAACATCCTTATCGACTGTGCCGACAAAACTATGCTCCTCTTTAAACCGACGTATCATATTCAGGTTGAAGTCAGCTTCCGGATAGCGGTCCTTGAGAAAGGTAAAAAGCTGCTGATCGATGTAGTCACCGGCAGTGAGCACGGTGCGCTGATCCTCCTCGGAGGGCACGGTTCCATGCATAATGCAGAAATCTACAGTACCGGCACCGATATCGATAACCAGGGCATTATCCAGGGCACCGACGCCATAGGCCACGGCAAAAGGTTCTGAAACTACAAAAAGCGCCTCTGAAAACTCAGCTACCGCCTTTTTCAACGCTACTTTATTCACCTTGAAAGATTCCGCAGGCACCCCGACAACAGCCCTGATTTTTGAGTCATTTCTCGAGGGCTGGACCAGAGAAATGAGATGGCGGATCAACTCCTTTACCGCCTCCTCGTCCCGAGCTGTCCCCTCTTTAATCACACCATTTTTTAAAGGACGATACATATCAAGGGACAGCCTGTGCTCCACGGCCTCTTCACCAAAGAGCATCGGTTTCCCCACCACTTTCCTGGATATAAAATCCCTGGGCCAGCCAACATAACTTTCAACCCATTTTTTCTTCCCGTTATCAGCGGAAATAGCACTTCTTGATGTTCCGAGGTCAATGCCGACCAGCAGTTTTTCGTCAGCTGTTGTTTTTGCTGATTTTTTTGTCATTATCATCTCCTTTCACTATCTGTGTATGTCTTTGGGTAAGATAGCGGCTTATCCCCTCTTCCAGGGAAGAAGTGATTTTCTCTCGATAAGCCGGGTTGTTCAGATTTGTTTCCTCCTCGCTTTTGCTGATGCATGAAATTTCCACCAGAACACCAGGCGCATCCACACCAAGCAGGACCACAAATGGAGCAATTTTGGTTCCATTGTCAGCTATGACTCTATCATATTTTTTCAGATTGGAGAAGAGGCTGTACTGGATAGTTGAGGCAAGGGTAGCTGATTCCTGTTCTTTCAGCACATCACCGATTTTTTTGATCATGTTCTTAAAATCTCCGGTCAAAAGCTCGGAACCTCGATTTTCCTGTTCAGCAAGACGCAGGGTGTACAGATCTGAAGGAGGCCCGAAATAAAAGGTCTCGGTGACGTTGAACTGTTTCTGCGGCAAGGCATTGATATGAAGTGAGATGAACAGGTCGGCCTTGTTCAAATTAGAAAAACGTACCCGGTCGGCCAGGGACACGAATGTATCCGTATCACGGGTAAGCAAAACCATGTACCGACCGCTCTGCATGAGTTGATCCCGCAGACGCAGGGCGATATCTAAAACTATATCTTTTTCTCTGGTCCCCTGGCTGCCTATGGCGCCGGGATCCCTGCCCCCATGCCCGGGATCAATAACAATAGTTTGAACATCAAGCCCGAAGACGGAACTGAGGCGAACCTGGTCATGGTTAAGAAGAAGATTATAATCCAGAAGCCGCTGAGCATTGAAAGGAATCACAGGCCAGGGAGTTGAATCGGCGACGTAAGATGGCTGCAGAACCTTGGAGGGACCGGCCAGCTGATCATGTACAATCTCTGCCCAGGGCAAAATCGACGCTATTTCAGAAAAGGCGACCGGATTTGTTGATTGCTGGTAAATCGGATCTGAAATGAACTGAATCAGGACAAAAAGCACGGTTGTCAGCAACACGGACAGAATCCTGTTTATGAGGCGATAGCCCGGCTGACCTGAGCGGACTGGTTTCGTATGAGGAGCCGACATTGTCAGGTTGTCCTCATACACCCCCTGCAGGATTGCATCCTTGATTTTTGCACTTTCAGCATTACGCATGAGTTTTTTATCCATCTCGCTGATCATGCGTACTGCATGCACGAATCTGTGAGTATAATCAACTGTAATCAGTATATTATCTGCTTCGTACAGTGTCAACCTGATCTTGGATAATCATATCTTCATGTCACAGAAATAATATTACAACTTCACATCCTTGACCACAAGCTGCACGGGCAGGACCGTTGAGAAAAGATAGAGGAGAAAAAAACTGATGATAAAAGCTGCAGCCACGCGGACTCCGACAATAATCCAGTAGTTGGCCCCAAAAATCACAAATAACAGGGCATCCTCGATTATGGAGTGGCAGATCATCAGAAAGGTGGCAATAAAAAAGACATCTCTTTGGTCCAGGTGACCGGCATCGACTTCCCTGATCAGGATACCGGCACCATAGGTGATGCCGAGCAACTGTCCGACAATAATGGAAAAAGAAGAGTTCACCCTGCCGGCATACTCTTTCATGATCCGAGTTGATTTCAGCCAGTCCATGAAAAAAATAATCACTGCGATCAAGACAATGATCTTGACGGAGAGTAGAAGAGCGTTACTTACCGACCCGACCAGCATGGTGCTGAAACTGTCATACTGTTTAAGCACGGCTGTTCCCTGTTTCACCCTGCTGCCGAAAAAAGATACAGGCATGATCATCACGGGCACGACCGTGACAAAGGCCATAACTCCTCGCAGGATAACCGAGTAGATAGAGGAGACTCCAAGCCGTTTCATAACAGCGCATTCAACGATCAAGGAATGACAAACTCCCAGAAAGACGGCAAGTATTGTCCACTGGTATGGGGTCAGCCCCAGTGGTGCGGCAAAGGCAATAGCCGCATACAGGTTAAGGAGAATGCCGGCGGCAACGGCCATGGCCGCTTCAGCAGGAAGATCAAGAAAGGAGGTGATCGGGGCAAATAAAAAGGTAAGATGGCGAAGCAGGTCAAAATAAAGCAGGATATCGGCCAGGATGTAGAGTGGTACGATCAGCTTGATAATGAGGAGTGCACTGCGCAGCGACGACTCAAGGCTCTGTTGCAGAGCTGTACGGAAGCCGTCCGGGCGACCGGGTAAGGCAACCCTCAAACCGGATATCGCCCTGGTGGGTAAGGTCTGGAAAGGAAGGCAGTGTACGCAATCCTTTGATCTATTCCTGAATAATTGCCCAGAAAACCGAACCGGGGATATGTCGTCAGCCCGTATTTTTTATAGTCAAACATATCGTTACTCCACAGGAGCTGCTGTCCGCCTTCCAGTCTCATCCGGCTGCTGATAGATCGTACTCTGATTTTTTCCCTGGTTCTTGCTCCTGTACAGGGCCTTGTCCGCCATTTTCATAATTTGAGAAAGTTCCTGACCATGGCGGGGAAAACAGGCAATACCGATACTCACTTTTATTTTGATGGGGTTATCCTCGTAGAGCATGGAAGAATCGGCAATCTTGTGACGCATGACTTCCGCAACTTGTAACGCCTCGCTGCAGTCGGTTTCAGGGAGCAGGGCCACAAACTCATCCCCACCAAAGCGGGCCAGCATATCAGCATCGCGTAACTCGGAGCGCATGGTCTCGGCTATATGCACGATCAGCATGGTGCCCGCACCATGACCATAGGTATCGTTGACCAGTTTGAGATTATCCGCATCGATCATCATAATAGAAAATTGGCGTTTCTCAAGCAGGGAACGATGATGCTCACGCTGCATGAAAATCAACAACATCTTCATGTTCCACAGACCCGTCAACTGATCGGTGCGGGACAACTGGCGAATTTTTTCCTTAGCCTTTTCTGATTCCCAGGAAATAAGGGACACAAAGTAAGCCACAAACCATAGCAAGAAAAGTTGAATAACCGGCCCGGGTAAATCGGCAAGATGAAAACTACTGAAACCATCCTGGATACTGCCGGAACTCGATGCCGCCAGCAGGACATAACAGACTGTCATCAATGCCGTCTCGAGCATGGTCGTCAGCATGCCCATGGTAGTGGCGGACAGAATCACAACAAGGAAATAAAGGGGCAACAAAGGGCTTGTCAGCGCCCCGGTCTGCCAGACTACAGCGGTAATGAAAAAAACCATGGCCCAGGTATTCAGGGCCAACTTCCACCGCTTGTCCCCGTGACTGCGCCAGATATAATGAACAAAACAGATAAAGGCGGCAAACAGCCCCATGGTGATCAGGAGGTTTTCAGGATGCGGCACAACCATTCCGGGAAGCTTCATACACAGGATCACCAGTACCACCAGCAGCCACTCTATCTCAGCCACTGTTCTGCGGAATCCATTCAATTCAGCCTCATCGATTTCCTTGTGGTCATCAATAGCAATCAAGACAACATTCTTATCTCCCAACAGGGAATACATGGGAGATGTCTTTTTGTGATGATCCTCGTTGGCGTCAGCTTTAGACTTCATGAAAAGAAAATCTTCACCCAACGATTTTTCACTGCTGTCTTTTTTAGGCGTGACTTCACTCATATCTTAACGATCCTGTATGTATTCCAACTTGAACAGGTAACTTCTAGTTTTGTATTGTGCACGAATTTTGGATTCATTTCGTTATTTTCTTATAAACCTGAAATAAAATAAACTAAAAAATTTATTTCTGTTGCTATCACCAGCATATCCCAACAGGGTTTGTTTCGTATCAGTAACAATATCACGTGGAAACCGACTACCTCTCCAGGCTGCAATAGATATTTGATCGTGCCAATGAACTCAGCTTGCTGCGGATCGGATTTCCACCCCGGCTGCACGCAGCAACACGACTGCCGTACCGTTATGACCATTCGGGACAATGACCTCGTCCGGTTTAAGTGACAGCAACCAGTTTCCCACCAGCAATCCTTTTTTCTTCTCCGCGCCGGCATGCTGATTTTCAACAAATTCCCTTTTGATTACCTTTGGCTTTGAGGTGTCAATGGTTTCGATTAAAAACCAGGGCGACCGGACAAAATGAGGTGAAGGCTCGCCTTCCGGTTTGGTTACCGGAGTCAATCGCCTGACAATAGTGTCAGCACTGTAATGGGGGCGGATGCGGGCCATGACCACCAGAGGAAACTTCTGAGGGATAAGCTCTTCCAACCGATCTGCGACATGGTCGGCAATCCGGTGTGAGGGTGTATGCATGACCACATCCATATCCACTATATACCGTCCACCGGCTGTTCGACTTAAGCACTGTTTTACCCGACTGATTCGTGGGTGCTGTTCTACCATCTGGATAATTTCCCGCTCGGTTTCCCGATCAATGGAAGCATCTAACAAATCCTTCAGGGCTGTAACAAGCAGGGCGGATCCGGCACGGAAAACAAAAAGAGACACCACAGCTGCTGCCCAGCGATCTACCGCATAACCGAATTTAGTGGCCAGTAGTCCTATAAAGACTACCCCCGTAGACAGGGCATCAGCCAGGTAATCCCTGGCATCTGCCTTCAGAGCCGGTGAATTCAGCCGTTTTCCCTCCCGCGACTGATACAGGCCGAAGAGCAGGGACACAATCAGCGAAAGAGCTGCCACCGGCAGAGCAATGGACACATCGGGCAGCCGTTCCGCACCAAACATGGCTTGGCGACCAATTTCATAGGCAGCAACAATAACGGCAATGGAGGTGACCAGGGTGGCAACAGTCTCTGCCTTGTACAAACCATAGGGAAAAGAAGGGTGCTCGCGACCGGCAACCCAGAGACCGACAAAGGCGGCAAAGGAAGCCAGCACATCCGTAGCCGAATTAATGGCATCCCCGATCAGGGCAGTGGAAGAAGAGGCCACACCGGCCACACCCTTGCCCACGGCCAGGGCAATGTTTAAGCCTATGGAAACCGCTGCCCTGTGACGGGCGGAAAGCAGGTCCTGTTTTGATTTATTTGACGCCATTTCCAAATACAACCTGATAAAAAATTCCAGTGGGTCAACCAATCTGGTTGCACCCCGGTGAACTGTTACAAATTCCGGAGAATCAGTTCGACTTTGCAAACAGAAACCCCAAACCTGAAACTCGAAACCATTCTATACCTGATTTTCTTTAAAAAATCCTTGCAAAAGTTGTTGACAGTGCTCATTGTTTGGTGTACCTAAAACTCTAAATTCGTAAGGAGCAACATGACCAAAAATCATTCTGACATTTCCTGCCACTGCCTGAACGGTAACGGGAAGAACTGCAAACTCAAAAGTGTGCAGTGTCCACCGGACACACGCCCTTTGTCAAAAAGTTGCGGATGCGGCAGGGTCAAAGTCTGTAAGATCAGTGGCGATCGTAAAGACTGTGCCAAGATGGCAAATCTCGGTGTGCTGCCCGGATCTGAGATGGAGCTTCTCTGTCCCAGCCGTGGTCGTGGCCGCCGATGCATGGTTAAGGTTAATGGCGGCACCCTCAGCCTGGATGAACTGACCGCTGAAAATATTTTTGTTATCCCTGCATAAGCTCTCTTTTTTTGCCAACAGGTTTAGGCATGCCTAAAATGCAGTTGCCCTCTAAACTCAGGAAAGACATACATGCAGAACCTGATTGTAGTCCTTATCATTATTGGAGCCCTTTTCTATGTCTGCAAAAGGCTGTACAATTCTTTACGACCCGGTGCATCGTCCTGCGGCTGCGGCTGTTCCGGGTGCAGCAATACAGGGTGTACATCTCTGCATTCGGATAAAAAACCTGAGGACAGCAAAAAATGAACATACGCCATATGCAATCCGGTCAATCCGGGACCATTTCGTCCATCAACATTGGCGGCAAGATCGGCTTAAGACTCAGGGAGATGGGGCTTATTCCGGGCACGGAAGTCACTGTTACCGGACGTGCCCCCCTTCACGACCCGGTCAAACTGCGCATTAACGGTCAGACCCTGACGCTGCGCAATAATGAGGCAGACCATATAGAACTGACAACAACGGCGGAAAGCAGGTGAACGATCCATTACATATCTCCCTTGCCGGCAACCCCAATTCCGGCAAGACCACCCTGTTTAACCACCTCACCGGCGCACGTCAGCATGTGGGCAACTACCCCGGCGTCACAGTTGATAAAAAAGAAGGGACTCTGACCCACAACAACCATCAGTTGAATGTTGTTGATCTACCCGGCACCTATTCCCTGACCGCCTACTCGGTTGAGGAGCTGGTTGCCCGTGATTACCTGGTTAACGAACAACCAGACGTAGTAGTCGACATTGTCGATGCCTCCAACCTTGAGCGTAACCTGTACCTGACCTGCCAGTTCCTGGAACTTGGCGTACCCTTGGTTATTGCCCTGAATATGGTTGATGTAGCTGAAAAGCGCGGCATCAGTATCAATACTGATAAACTGAGCAAATTGTTAGGCGTTCCGGTCATCCCCATTGTTGCCCGTACGGGTCAGGGTGTTGATGAATTGATTGATATCGTCCTTGCAGTCAGCCGCGAGAGCGAGCATCCTCCCACCCTGCTCCGCTACGGTCCGGATATCGACCAGGGCTTAAGTGATATCGTACCACTGATCGAACAGAACAAACTCCTTGCCGGCATCTACCCTTCTCGTTGGACCGGGCTGAAAATCCTGGAAAATGATGAACAGATCCTGGACAAGGCCATGGGGGAAGACCCTACTCTTACCCAGCAGCTGATCGACCGTAGCGAAACCCTTACCCACCATCTCCAGAGTACGATTGATGCCTATCCGGAGGCGGTTATTGCCGATCACCGTTACGGCTTTATCAAGTCTATCCTCCGCCAGGGGGTCGTGACCAGAATCTTTGATACAGACCGGCTCTATGCATCCGACAAAATAGATAAAATCGTTACCAACAGGGTGATAGGGCCACTGATCATGGCAGCGATCCTGTTCGGCTTGTACAGCTTTACCTTTAATTACTCCACCTTTTTTGTCGAATGGTTGAGCTCCTTCTTTGAGTTCCTCAGCTCTTCTGCGGACACGATGCTGCCGGACGGCCCGGTCAAATCCATGATCATTTCCGGCGTGATCGACGGGGTTGGCGGGGTCCTTGGCTTTGTACCCATTATCATGTTTATGTTTTTTGGCATTGCGGTACTTGAGGACTCCGGCTACCTGGCAAGAGTCGCCTTTATGATGGACAGGATTTTCCATTTTTTCGGCCTGCACGGCTCCTCGGTCATGCCCTTTATCGTCTCCGGCGGCATAGCCGGCGGCTGTGCAGTACCCGGTGTTATGGCAACTAGAACACTTCGTTCGCCCAAGGAACGAATAGCCACCTTGCTTACGGTCCCATTCATGAACTGCGGCGCCAAGCTGCCGGTACTGACCCTGCTTATAGGAGCCTTTTTCTCAGCCCACCAGGCGCGCTACATGTTTCTGGCCACGGTTGCGGCCTGGATTGTTGCCCTGCTGGCGGCAAAATTTCTGCGCATGACCGTACTGAAGGGGGAATCCACGCCCTTTGTCATGGAGCTGCCCCCATACCGTTTCCCCACCATACGTGGACTGCTCATCCACACCTGGGAACGTACCTGGCAGTACATCAAAAAAGCTGGTACCGTTATCCTGGGCATTTCCATCCTGCTCTGGGCATTGATGACCTATCCCGTCCTGCCCACTGACAGGGCAGCCGAATTTGACACCATGCGTCAGCAAATTTCCGCCTCCCAGTCCACAAATAACGCTGCCGAGCTCCTGATAATAGACGGCCTTGAAGCTGAAGCAGGACTGCGCAACTCCATAGCCGGACGTATCGGTATTGGACTGGAGTCCGTCAGCCGCTATGCAGGATTCGACTGGCGTACCAACATCGCCCTGGTGGGTGGCTTTGCAGCTAAAGAAGTGATTGTCTCCACACTTGGCACCGCCTACTCCCTGGGCGAGGTAGATCCTGAGAATACGACATCTCTCACGGATCGACTGGCAAAGGATGCCCACTGGAACCCGGTGGTTGCCCTGTCCGTACTTGCCTTTATCATGTTTTATGCGCCCTGTTTTGTCACCGTAGTCGCCATTGCCAATGAAGCCGGTTCCTGGAAATGGGCCTTTTTCTCCATGGGCTTTAACACCCTGTTCGCCCTTATCATGTCTATTGCCATCTACCAGATCGGCACCCTGCTTGGCCTGGGTTGACGGTTTACGGTTTAAAGTTTATGGTTCCACTCGTTTCGCCGCAGGAGCGGTGTAACCAGAGGAAGGGTTAAACGCTTTTCTCCGTGACCTCTGTATCCCCTGTGGTAAATACTCATTTCGAATTTAACAGAAACCATGCGTGTTCTTGTCATAGAAGATGATGAAAAAATAGGGTCATTTATCCTTAAAGGATTACGGGAAGCCGGTTTTACGGTTGACTTAGCGAATGACGGTCGGCATGGGCTAACCCTGTTCCTGGACAACACCTATGACGCAGCTGTGGTGGATATCATGCTGCCCTCCATGGATGGACTCACCATCATAGAAACCATCAGAAACCGCGGCATCAGCACCCCGATCCTTATCCTCAGCGCCAAACGAACTGTTGACGACCGAATCAAGGGGTTGCAGCAGGGCGGCGATGATTACATGGTCAAGCCCTTTTCCTTTGGCGAACTGCTTGCCCGCATCCAGGCGCTTATTCGCAGGGATTCCCGATCCGTGGACAGCCACAACCTGAGCGTGGCTGATCTGAACCTGGACCTGTTATCCCGTGAAGTCACCCGTCAGGGACAGCGTATCGACCTCCCGGCCAAAGAATTTTCCCTGCTGGAATACCTGGTGCGCAACCAAGGACGCATTGTTTCTAAGACAGCCATCCTGGAAAATGTCTACGACTACAGTTTTGATCCCCAGACTAACGTAGTTGATGTGCTGGTCTGCCGCCTTCGCAACAAGGTAGACAGGGTTTTTGATCCTAAACTGATCCACACCGTACGTGGGATGGGTTATGTCCTCAAGCAGGATTAAGTTTCAGCTCCGCTCCCTGCTCCGTCACGCAGTTCCCTACTGGATCTGCGTGTGCATCTTTTTTTTCGCCGCCTTCTTCGCCGTCCTCATAACCCTCCGCCACCAGGAACAGGACAGAGCCCGGCAACTGCTCCACCACTACCAGGCCATCTATCAGCAAAGCGGTCCCTCCGGTCTGCAGCTGTCCTATACAGGTGCCGGGGACCATGCCGGCAGCTTCCTCCGCCTGGAAGGATCCAACCTGAGGCTCATCCTGGTCACTAATGACGGCCGGAGTGAAACACGAACACTGCCGGATTTCTCCAGTTTCCCCAAGTCCATCAACCTGGTGTGGCACGCCCTGCAACCCGGCCGCAGCAGAGGCCCCTGGACCGTCGCCGCCACCCCTCTTGCTAACGGCAATACCCTGCAAATAGGCATTAACAGCGCCGAAAGCCTGCATCTTCTGCAGCGCATGGGCAGGGTTCTTCTGCAACTGAGCTTTCTGCTCCTGCCGCTCTGTTGTATCCCAGCCTGGTTCGCTGCCCGCAAAAGCAGTGAAATAATTCGCAGCCTGACCGAACAGATCAACAGCATGAGCAATGATATAACCCGGGAGCTGCAAGTTAATCGAGAAACGATACCAGAGGGGAAAAACCTGATCAAGGCAGTCAATCGTCTGCTTACCCGTCACCAGCGCTTGACCAGGGAACTCCAGGAATCCATGGATAATGTGGCCCACGATCTGCGAACTCCCATGACCAGGTTACGCTCCATTGCCGAGTACGGCCTGCACAAGGGGGAAGACAACGCCCATCTCCGAGAAGCACTGGCTGACTGCCTGGAAGAATCAGACCGACTGCTCTCTATGCTCAACACCATGCTCAACGTAGCCGAGGCAGAGGCTGATACAGTCAAACTTGATCTGCAACCCGTATCCCTTGAAAACTCCATTAGCGGCGTGCTGGACCTCTACTCCATCATTGCCGAAGAACAGGGGATAGCCATTCACTTTACCCCCCAGCCTGATCTGGTCATCCTGGCCGACCAGCAGCGTATCAGCCAGGTCTGGGCCAACCTGCTGGACAACGCGATAAAATACAATGGTACCGAGATCACCATTTCCACCTACAGACAGGATAATATGGCCCAAATCAGGATCCAGGACAACGGCATGGGCATTTCCGAAAACGAGCTCAACCATATCTGGAACCGTCTGTTCCGGGGCGACCGCAGCCGTTCAAAGCCCGGCTTAGGGCTAGGCCTCACTCTGGTCAGGGCCATTGTCAACATTCATAACGGCACCATTGAAGTCAGCAGCACATTAAACCAGGAAACAACTTTTACGATCAAGTTGCCCCTTACCTGAACAAACTAAGGGCTGATGTGGTAGAGAAAACAGGGGCGGAACACGTATAATTATTGATGCTATTTACCGGAACCGGCAGCATCCCGCAGCAGTAAACTCATTGGCGGAATTATTGTTTTGGTGACTTTTTCTTCCGGCAAAACATTTTCGATGAAGTAGTCGGAAACAATTGCGGCTTGATAAGCGTTTTGTGCCTCAATTGAAGAATTAATACGAAGATCCGACGTGGTATGGTCTTCGTTATCCCATTGTTCATGATAAACGATGGCGATTTTAACATCCGTAAATCTGGCATGAAGGCTGGTTAAGGCATTTGTGTACCATGCGGGTTTACTTCCCTTGGCGGGAAAATCCGCTACACCCCATTCCGGTATCATGACAGGTTTGGCTGGAGCTATGGACTTCAGGGCTGAATAAATCGGCTGAAAATTAGCTTCAAAGCTGATCCAATCCTCATAGATATATTGCGGTCCATAGACGCTCGTACCAACCCAGTCAACATATTCATCTCCCGGGTAATATGCTGAAACCGAATTCCATGATTCCTCGGGAATAGATTCAAAATTGGCATGAAAATACCATGTTACATTATCGGCACCATGTTCGTTAAAAAGTATGACAATATGCCGATACGCATCAACATATCTCTCAGGGCCATCGGCTTTGCTTTTATCTCCATAGGCGGTCGTTGTTTCGCCGCCCTGAAAAATACCGCTCCACGGGAACCAGTTACCATTCATCTCCACACCAAACGTCACCATGATAGGCCCAAGTGGTTTTATCTCATCGGCTCTGGCTGCCAGGAATGAATCAAAATCGCCATCAATGATCTTCTGCAAGGAATAATCCGGCTGATAAATGCCGCTTCCGCCAAAGTCGGCACTCCAAGGTAAAAGTCTCAACAGGGGAATGGCACCATAACTCTTAATAGCCTCTATCTGCCTGATGGATGAAGCATTTTCAGCAAAATTATTTGAGAAGGGCGTCATCGCAATATCCTTTCCGGCAATTGTTTCAAGAGATGCCAGTTCATCGGCGGAGACATTGGTCTCGGACTCTCCCCAACCAGGGAAAACGCCCACATAACAGCCGGAATCCGGTACGGATATATTTTGTCGTGTATTTCCGGAATCCACTCCTGGTCCGGCATAGGATAAGAAACTGTTAAGTAAGACAAAAAATAACAAAACAGTGATAATTAATAAATTTTTCGAAGTGACGGATTTCATGGTTCCCCTACCATGTCGCAGGTGATAACAAACGAAAAAGTAAAAATGATTACAAATTCAGCAACTCCCTGACATCTCCTGCAGAAGCCCTCTCCTGTGGACGATTTGGGGTGATTGTCGTACCCTGTTGCCGCTTTTTGCCCGGGAGACCGGACTCCTACCTGAAAATGACAGCTGGATTCACGAATATTTCTCCTTACGGAAAAACTACTGCTTTTCACCAAGAAGCATCATAACCGGGGCAATAACCATACCTTTGTCAGGCGGAGGAGCTGCCGGAAATGGTGGAGTGGTGGTCAACCGGCTGAGCGGCCTTCTTGTGGCATAGCCAACAAACCCCTCTGCTCTTGCCTTGCTGTAGGCGTCCTCAGCCTGAACTACAGCATATTCGCAGACAAAAACAGGAAAGCCGTTATTTTTATAATTGCGCAAACGGGGCAGATAATAGTCAATAAGATCCTGACCAGTGGCCTGATCATAACCGGCAGGGTTATTCCAGTCGTCATCAATCGCGTCGCCATCCCACCAGACACCTTCCTGGGCAATGGCGTCTACAGCTCCGCGCAGTGCTGTAATTCCAACTTCACTCAGCAGTTCCGATGAATTCTGCTGGATAACAACAAAGGACTTATTTGCCTGCCGGCCATAATCCCTGATCCCCCTGATCAGGTTCAGCATTTCCGTCCCACTGTCTTTTCCCTCATCGGTTGCCCGCTGCCGCACCTCATCCATTTCCCATGCCTCTACCCAGTCCAGGTAGACACCATCAAAACCATCCCGCACCACTTCATCCAGTATACTATTAAAATAGAGATTCAAACTTGAGCCAAGTGTGGTGCCGGTCAGCACAACTTCCCGCCAGGCAGGGTCCCAGAATGCCACCGGATAGTTACCGGCCCAACCATCAGGATCACAGGCCACCACCCAGGGCGCCCATTTTTGAATCTCGGTTATATACTTGGTTTGACAGCGACCGTTTTCTTCAAAAGTGGGCCGACCATGCCAGTACCAGCGCCACTCTTCCGCCTGCCCAATGTCGATATAGGCGATCACAAGTTTGCGATGTACTCCCTCATACGCCTTTGAAGCTTTCAGCTTCCGCACCATTTCCCCGGCATTATAATCAAAGTTCGAAGTTACCGTAGGATCGACAACCAGCATGTCATAGCGGGAGGCAGCCAGTGCATCAACAGCACCGGGGCTATCCAGCCTCTGGATCTGGTAGGCCCAGTATTTCACCTCACTCAGGGGCAGAGGCTCAGCTGCCTCAGCCCGTGGAAGCGCCAAAAACTCCAACGTCAACAAAAGCATGGTTGTTGAGAATAGGAACAAAACAGTTTTTAGTATGGTCATGATAGTCAACCGGTCATCTCTGTCCGAAACAGAATCATTATACCATGTATTAAGGTGAACATCTAATTACTGCTGATACACACCTAACAAAATGCTCCCAAATATTTGCTCCCGAGTAGCATTAACCCTGGAGACATATTCGTAAAACGGTCACACCGTCCAGCTAATTTCTCTAATGACAAATCTGTCGCCCGGGGCGGGAAATAGAAAAAAATCGGGCGGGTCGATCGTTCTACGGGATTAGTTCCTTCGACTTTATCGTTAGGGACTGTCACAAAATAACCATTACATTTATGCATCTCATCTTTGGACCATCTTTTGCCGGGCTGTTATTTCCCGAAACCGGCAATAGCCGGTAAATACGTGGCCCAGGAAAACGTCCCGGGAGTGGGAGGTGAAGGCACAGCACGACTAAATTCGCTCCCATATCGCATATAGAAAGGCCGTCTTCATTATCGGCACACTGGGCTGCGTCAGCCTGCTCAAGGACGGCGATCTAGTTGAAGTGGAAATTGAACATATTGACACATGGAAGAATCAGAGCATGAGGAATATCTTATTAAATCAATATGATATGATGGAAAGACAGGCAGGGTACTGTCTCCATAGAGCCACATTTAAATTCACCGGAATACAGGTAATTAGATTATAGCCGTTGAATATTGTTTTCTTAAGGAGACAGAAGCGGCTGGACAGGGGCGCATATTTTTGTTTGTTCGGTCATCTGAATGGATGTCTGCGGGTGATTTCTCTCTCGCATATCTAAAATTGTTCCTGGCCTCATAAAAAACATCTCTTTGTTTTTTTATATTATTTACTTCAAGATTTCAAGAAGATAAACTGATTCACCAATAAGTCTACAACGAATTTACGATTGAGATCTGGCTGACAAAATTTCAAACTGGCACAGTAGCTGCTATAAGAGATTCCAATTGTTCATTATTTCTTTTTTATCAAACTAACTGGAGGAAACTAAAATGAAAAAACTGATTCTTGCAACCGTTGCCTGTGCCTTTATTGCCAGCCCCGCCCTTGCCAATGAATTCAATGTAGAGCAAACCAGAATGCTCGACAAAATCGCCGGTAAAATGGAAAATTCTAAAGATAACGCTGCAAAAATGGATTTTTTGACCCAGAAAAAAGCGTGTGTGGAAAAGGCCGCGGATATGGACGGGGTGAAGGGCTGCCTTGCCACATTCCCCCCTATGACCTAGTAGGCCCCTATATACTCTTGGGATATTTTTGACTGCTCTCCCCATATTGCAGTCAATCAGGCGGTCCGGACTTTTTCGGGCCGCCTGATTTTTTTCATGTAGACCTATGGA
>JAUWLT010000214.1 GCA_030613515.1 Desulfobulbaceae bacterium | reverse complement strand
CCGATGGCCGAGGTCTCAATCCTGGTGTTGAGGATGATGTGGGCATCTCCGGCAGCCTCTTTCATGCGCAGTGTTGCCTCCCGCCGTGCCCGGTCCACCAGGGATTCGTAGGATGTCACGTTTCCGCCAAAGATGTTGCGGAGTCCGGCCATAATTCTTTTGAAGTAATCGATGGAAATGACCACACTTCCCTGAATAAGCTCCGCCTTTTCAATATCCCGGCCCGGGTGGTCAACTGTTTTTATGGTCACAGCGGGCAGAGTCCGAAGTTGCTTTTCACGATGCCGGATGGATCTATAATGGCGGGACTCGGCCATGGAACCGAAGAAATAGCCCAGGGCCGGTAACAAGAGCAGGAAGATAATCTGTTCCATGAACGTCTCCTACTTAACCCGAACTGCGGTTCCATAAACATACAGTTCCGCCGCACCCTGGGCAACGGAAGAGGTAGCAAAACGAACATTGACGATGGCGTTTGCGCCTAACTGTTCCGCCTGTTCTATCATGCGATCCGTTGCCTGCCGGCGGGAGTCCTGCAGCAGTTCAGTGTAGCCTTTCAGCTCTCCGCCTACCATGTTTTTCAGAGAGGCCATAAAGTCACGGCCTATATGTTTGGCTCGGACTGTGGACCCGGAAACAACGCCGAAGTGTTCAACAATGGTTTTTCCCGGTACGCTTTCAATATTGTTCAGCAGCATGTTTTCTCCATGACGGATTGGTTGAATCTATCTTGTTGAAATTAGATGACTACTCGCTGGAATACCTGCATTGTACCGGTTGGTTGCCGGTGAACAGGGCCTGGGCCAGCAGGGTGTCACGTCCGTAGATATCATCGTAGAAATGAATGGTGTTGTCCCTGGGATCAACGAGAACGGTCCGGTACAGAATATGGACCGGAAACGGTTTTTTCAGCGGGATCACTGTGCGTTTTCCTTTTTTAATCAGGGAGTCGATACGCTCTTTCGACCACCCGTGCTCATCCCTGTCAAGGATATGCAAGGCCAGGTCCCGTGGCCTGCTGACTCTGATACAACCGTGGCTGAATGAGCGGTTGTTTCTTTTAAACAGGCTGTGGGCCGGGGTGTCGTGCATGTAGACATTATAGTTGTTGGGAAACATGAACTTGATGGTACCCAGCGCATTGTCAGGGCCGGAATCCTGACGCAGCCGGTATTTTCTGATCCCCTTGCCGATGGTCTGCCAGTCAATGGTTGCCGGGTTGATCTCCTGGGCGTTTTCCTGCCAGCTGTCAAAAATGCGGATACGCTCCTTTTGCAGGTAATCGGGATCTTTTATCATCTTCGGCACCATCTCATTTTCGGCAATGGAGTTGGGTATGTTCCAGTACGGGTTGAACTCGACGTAGCGCATGGTGTGGCTGAATACCGGAGTTTTATGGTAGACCTTGCCGACAATGACCGGCATGGTGATTTCCAATTTTTCATCTCGAATGCCTGCAAGATGAAAACCGGCAATGTTGACCAGTAAACGCCGGCCGTCAAGGGTGTGGGGGAGCCAGCGCCAGCGCTCCATGTTGATAATGATCCTGCGGATGTGGTCCTGCACCGGGATATTCAGGGCTGCCATCGTTTGCTTACCAATAATGCCGTCCTGTTCAAGGTTGTAGCGGTACTGGAAATGTTTGATCGCGTCGACAAGTTGACCGTCATAGGTATTGGATGGGGTGACAGAGGTTTTCAGGTCTCCGCTGATGGTTAACCGTTTTACGAGCAGATTAATCCTGTCATCCTGCATGCCGGGTTTGAGGACCTTGCCGGCAGGGATTTCCGGCCAGCCGCCCCGGGCTTCCAGCTTTCTGTATTTTACCAGGATTTTTTTCAGGGACTGGTATCCGAAATGCTGAGGTGCTTGCTGCTGCAGGAATTGAACCAGATCCGGAGCGCTCAGCCCCTGCCGGATCACCTCTATGATGTCCACTTTCTGGTCACGGGCAGCGGCAAACAGCTTGGGGTCGAGCAGGCAGGTAACTGCCCGTCCTTCACGCATATCAGTAACATACGCTCCCATGGCCAGGGTCAGCATGACATCAAGGCGGGCAAGGTCTTCAGATTTTTTGCTCTCCCAGAGATTATGGATGTCAATGAGCCGGTAGTGGTCCGGATTCAGGCCGTCCTCTTCTGCAGTATTTAAGACAGACAGCAGGGCTTCCGCCTTCTGGTACGGCCCGTAAGTATTTACCCAGTAGGGACGGATGTTGTCCTTAAGGTACAGGCTGAGCAGGACACGGTCCACTGCTGAAGGATCGGCCTGAATGGTCGTAAAACCAAGGGTGGTTGTCGGGTTATTTTCAAGTAGCTGGCTAAGGCTTTGCTGCAGCTTGTCCTGGCTGTCAGGGCTTGCTGCCATGACCGGCTGGCCGGTCAGGACAAACAAGAAAAGCAATACTGCAAGGAAGAAGAAAAGGTATCTGTTTTGAGTCATTTGTCCTGGAGTATTTTAATGGTTTCAAGTTCAAAACGGGCCACCAGCGGATTGTAGCGAGCAAGATGGTCCAGGGTTTCATGAAAGGTGTTGCCAAGAAAGCCGTCCCGGCCCGACACCGTAAATCCGGCCTGGGCATGGTTGATGGCATTAAAAGCTGCGGAAACAGCAACATTGCCGCGCATGGAGCAGGACCCCTTGGCACCGTCGCAGAAGCCCCCGCCAATAGCGGAAACAAAGTTATTATAGGCACCGTCAAAGAGATCCAGCCTGTCTTTTAAGTAAAGGATACCGCCGATCACACCTGCTCCTGCAGCATACTGAGCCCCGCAGACCGACGAGACCTCACCGAAACGGGAGGTAATCAGGTTGGTGAGCAGTATTGACATCAGTACCGCCCGGATTTCTTTTTCTTCGCCCATGGTCCGTTCCCGAGCCCAAGAAACCACCGGCACCATACAGGTCAGTCCCTTGTTGCCGGAGCCTGCGCAGCTCATCACCGGGATGGGATCACCGTTCATCCGGGCATAAATGGCCCCCATGACCAGGTTTTCCAGGCCGCCGCCGTCTACATGGACATATTTTTTGCCGTGCAGAGCAGCAGCCATGTTATAGGCAATGCCCTGGCGCACAGTCTGCTGCAGTTCGCTGTCCTGGTAGAGTTCATCTATCACCCCGGGCCAGTGTTCCGGATCAAAAAGTTCATCTGCAAAGGGTTCAATCGGTTCCCGGCTGTCTGTCTCCAGGTCCAGAGGCAGATGGTCCTCATTGAGCTTAAGCAGGTCAACCCGGGTATGACCGGAGCGAATTCGAGCCTGAACCGTATCTTTTTTTCCTCTGCCGGTAATATGGATAAGCAGACCTTCCGTATCCACCAGCTCAACTTTGATCAGTTTGTCGGCATGGAGTTGATCGGCCCGGGCCAAAGATTTTGCATCGAGTCCGGCAAAGATGGACAGCCTGTCTTCCGGGCAGGCCATGACAAAGCCGAGCAGCAGCGCCCATTCAGAACCCCGCCGCTCACCTCCACCGGGAATGCCTGCAGCAAAGGCGTTTTTATAGGTGCGCTGGTCAATGGACAGAGTGAAGCTGACAGGGGGCTCCTTGAGGTATTTGCCCGCAAAACTTGCACAAAAGGCAATGGCTGCCGGTTCAGTGCAGCCGGAGGTAACTTCAAGAGATTTCAGTATGGTATCTTTCAAGAGTTGCATAAGGTGTTAGTCAATTGATTGGTTGAAGCTAAAATAGTTTGTTTTAGAGCAGAGGCCATCAAGAATAATGTGGGCAATGCCCACCACAATCCAAAAGATACCTTTTTTACCACAGAGAACACAGAGAGCACAGAGAAACAGATCATTTCTTTAATTCTCTGTGCTCTCTGTGTTCTCTGTGGTTTAGTTTTTCTCGGAGTCTCCGCTTACCTGTTTTATATGATAAAAGTTGAGGAGTAATGCACTAACCACGTACTATCTGTGCTGCTTTTCCTGTCAGGAGTAAGTGACAGGCAAATCAGTCAAACTTGACCTTGGGCACTTCCTTCCGGCCTTCCGGTACCTGGTAGTATTCGGCAGCTTCTACTCCGGCAAGGGCTGTAATGAAACGACCGACAACGGTTCTTCGATAGGAGTTAAGGATTCTGACCGTATCGTTATAGCGCTTACGTTCAACCGCTATCCGGTTTTCACTTCCCTCAAGGCTGTCCATGAGTTTTAAAAACGATTCATTAGCCTTGAGATTGGGATAATTTTCCTGCAGCATGAGCAGTCGGGAAAGGGCACTTTCAAAGTTGTTTGCTGCCACCACCTTATCCGGAACCGATTTTGCCTGGAAATAGCTGGTGCGGGCGTTGGCAATGTTTTCAAAGATTTCCTTTTCATGTTTGGCATAGCCCTTAGTAGTTTCCACCAGGTTGGGAATCAGATCAAATCGGCGTTGGAGCTGATTTTCCACCTGAGCCCACTGTGCATTGACCTGTTCATCAATGGCAACAGCCCGGTTATACTGGACTATGCCCCACATGGAAAAAGCAATAATAACACTGAATACTATAACTGCAACCTTAGTGGCCTGACCCATGAATTATCTCCGTTTTGTAGTAATCGTTCAAT
>JAUWLT010000021.1 GCA_030613515.1 Desulfobulbaceae bacterium | reverse complement strand
GTCTGTTGGAACCAATCAGTCCCATACGATGAAGTAAAATATATTCAAGCTTTACAGAGAGCAAAATCTCCACTTTTAGGCTTTTTGTAACAAGCATAAACACAATGTTTTATACTTGACGGAACAACTCAGAAGTCTACGAAAAACGAGAGCCACCGGTTATTGAGAAGTTACGATTTTTCAAGCACGGGAGACTTGAGTCGCGTCAACACTGAACTGACGCATCTTGCTAGTCCTTTTCCGTTCCTTATTCACTTTTACGTTCCACAAGTTCCCTGGCAAGACCAAGGGTTTGTTCAGTCGGATTGTCGCCGCCTAACATACGGGCGAGTTCAGTCACCCGTTCTTCTCTGGGCAGGCAGCGGATAGTGGTATGGGTACGGTTGTTGTTGACCTCCTTATCCACCAAAAAATGGGCATCGGCATAAGCAGCGATCTGCGGCAGGTGGGTTATACAAAAAACCTGGTGATGGCCGGCCAGTTCAGCAATTTTGCGAGCCACTGCCTCTGCTGCCTCGCCGCCGATGCCGGCATCAATCTCATCAAAGATAACAGTGTCAACCCTGTCCCGACGGGCAAGCAAACATTTCATGGCCAGCATAAGACGGGAGAGCTCACCGCCGGAAACCACGTTGACCAGAGGTTTAGGGGGTTCTCCAGGGTTTGCGGAAAATAAAAATTCGACTGTATCCCGGCCGGTTGCCGATAACTTCAAAGCTTCCGGACCGTCTGCGCCCTTGATGGACACCTCAAAAACAGCCTGGTTAAAACTGAGCGAGGCCAGCTCATCCTGCATAGCCTTTGTCAGTCGATCCGCAACCTGACAACGGCCCTTTGACAATTCCCCAGCCCTGAACAGAAGCTCGTCCTCCCCCTCCTGCAGCTCTTTTCCCAGGGAGATGATTTCCTGTTCCAGGCTGTTGAGCGAGGCCAACTCCTTTTCAGCCTGATCAGCAAAGGAAAGGACCTCCGTAAGCGTTGGTCCATATTTTCGCTGCAACTGCCTGAGCTGGGTCAGACGGGATGCAATATCATCAAGACGCCCCTGGTCCATGGGGATGGAACTGCGGTAGGAGCGTAAAGCCCCTTCCAGGTCTTCAACCTCAAAACAGGCCGAGCTTATACGCTCTGCAAGCTCTTTTGCCCCCGGGTCTAATACAGCAGCCTGCTCCATATTTTTTCTGATTTCAGCCAGGTGGACCAGCAGCTGGTTCTGGAGCAGGTTATGACTCATGCCGGCCAGTTCCGCCAGGGTTGTCGAAGACTTAAGCAGGTCCCGCTCCCTGACCAGTTGGTCATCTTCGCCCGGCAGCGGTTCCGCATCACGGATCTCGCGGAGTTGAAAGCTGAGAAAATCCCGGCGTTGCTCTTTGCCCTGCTCCCGCTCCTGCAATTTACGAAGGGCGTGCCACAGCTTCTGCCGGCTTCCAAAGAGAAAACCGTACTCCCGGCGAATGTCCAAAAGCTCACCGTAGCCATCTAAAAAGTCGATATGACTGCTGCTCCTGAGCAATTGCTGGTGGTCATGCTGGCTGGCGATGTTGACCAGATTTTCAGCGAGTTCCGATGCCAACCGGGTGGTTGCCAGCCGGTCATTAATAAAAATCCGGCTCCGCCCTCGGCTATTGACAATCCGGCGCATGATACAGTCATCACCGTTGTCAAACCCGTGCTCCTGCAGCAGGTCGGCAAGCTCCTGTTGACCACTGATATCAAACAGGGCCTCGATCACGGCCTGGTCACAGTCACTGCGCACCCAGGACTGGGAGGCTCGGCCACCGGTCAGGAGATGAACGGCCTGCAGGATAATGGACTTACCGGCTCCGGTCTCGCCGGTGAACACGATCAGTCCGGTCGGATTGTCAGCAAAATCAAGCTCCAGCGCATCTATTAAGGCCAGATTGTTTACACGCAGTTCCTGCAGCATTATGAAAGTATAATCAAAGAGTTATTAATCTGCAGGTAAACCGGCAGTCCGGACATTATGCTTGACGTGTGGCTGATCAACCTGTATCGTCCTGATTGTCCGCTTAAAGAGTCCATCTTAAGAGTTAACATCCCATGAAAGACAGCCACCTGCTCAGCGCCAGCCTTGAAGACTACATTGAGGCCATCTATCATATTATCTCCGAAAAAGAGGTTGCCCGGGGCAAGGATATCTCCAGCCGTCTGAAGGTAAGTGGCGCATCAGTTACCGAGGCCCTGCGCGCCCTATCAAAAAAAGGGCTGATTAACTATGCGCCCTATGAGGTCATCACCATGACCGACGAGGGGCGACTCATTGCCGAAGATGTTATCCGCCGCCACAATGCCCTGAAAAAATTCTTTATTGAAGTACTGGCCGTAAGTGACGCCACTGCCGAAACCGGCGCCTGCAAGTTTGAGCATACCGCTCCTGCTGAAATTATTGAACAGATGGTCAACTTCAGCAAATTTCTTGATGTCTGCCCCAGGGGAGGGAAAGAGTTGATCCAGGGGTTTGCCGATTTCTGCAAAAAAGGGAAGACCCGGGTCAACTGTGACGAATGTGTCTCTCAATGCCTGGGAAACATACCTGCTCAATCCGACTGAACATTATTGGGAAACTCTTACACGTCAGTGGATTAACCAAATTGGTCCCCCCGGTGAACTGTTACCATTATTGATCACAGGAATCATTCAGTATATTGTTTGACGGACCGGTTACTTGATCAGGCCGACGATCTCACCCTCATCCGGAAAACGGCTCACCTCTTTCTTGGAAAATATCTGGTTATCATCGACACAGACGATAAATACACCTCCGGAACCCGGAATCAACTTTACCTTGATCTGCGGACCAAATTCTTTTTTCAATTCGTCCTCCAGACTGGAGGCTCTGGGTTTGTAGTTTCAGGAAGTACAGTATTCTATGGTTACCTTCATTGTTCTCCTTACAGATCAATGGTTGCTCTTCGACCAGCTTTATATAATCCGGATAATACCATAACGGATCCTCCTCGAAAAGTCCGGCAAAGAAATTTTTCTTTTTCAATGACTCAATATGTTTGTATAATGAAATCGATACGATTTTATTTATAAAGTGAACTAGACTTTTTTCTATAAAAAACCAACAACAAACCATGCCGGTTTACGAATATACAGCCCTCGACACTGGTGGGAAAAAGCTGAAGGGAGTTCTGGATGCAGATTCCATGACTGCAGCCCGCCAGAAAATCCGCAAGACAGGCAAATATCCGGTGGAAATCAGGGAGACCGTACCCAAGACCAGGCAGACAAAAAAAGGCGGTTTCTTCTCCCTGCAGTCAGGACCACGCGTCAAGCAGCAGGAAATACATGTCGCCACCCGCCAGCTTGCCACTCTGCTCGGAGCAGGCATTCCCCTTGTGCCTGCCTTAAACGGTCTTATCGAACAGACCACCAATAAAACCCTTAAAACCATTATCACCCAAATAAAGGAATCGGTGAATGAAGGCAACTCGCTGACCTCAGCCCTGGCTGAACACCCGCGTCTGTTTTCCAGGATCTATGTCAACATGGTGCGGGCAGGCGAGGCCTCGGGCTCTCTCGATGTTGTTCTGGAACGACTGGCCGAGTTTGGTGAACGGCAGCAGGCCCTGCACTCACGCATCAAGGCCGCCCTGATCTATCCAATCTTCATGGCCCTGGTAGGTACCGTTGTCCTGTTTCTGCTCATTACCTTTATCGTGCCCTCCATCACTAAGGTCTTTAGTGACCGGAACCAGATTTTACCGCTGCCCACCATTATCCTGATCAAGATCAGCAGCTTTCTCCAGAGCTACTGGTGGCTTGTCCTGCTGTTGTTTGTCGGACTGGTACTCGGCATCCGCCTCTTCATCCATCGACCCAAAGGTAGACGCATCTGGGACAAGCTGAAGTTGACCCTGCCGGTACTCCAGGATCTGAATATCAAGATTGCAGCCGCCACTATGGGGCGTACCCTGGCCAGCCTGCTCCAGTCCGGTGTTCCACTCATCACCTCTCTGCAGATCGTAAAAAACATTCTCAACAATGTGTTACTGGCTGAAGTCATGGACAAGGCAACCGAAGAGCTGGAAAAAGGAAAAAGTCTGTCCGGCATCCTGCGGGGAAATAAATATTTCACGCCCATGCTCGTGCAGATGATTGCCGTTGGTGAACAGAGTGGAGCTCTGGAAAAAATGCTTGAAAAGGCGGCAGACAGCTATGAAAAAGAGGTTGAGACCAAAATCATGGCCATGACCTCCATGATAGAACCCGTCATGATCCTGGCCATGGGCCTGGTGGTCAGTTTTATCGTGATTTCGATCCTGCTGCCGATTTTTGAAATGAACCAGCTGATCAAGTAATGACAACCCAGCTCAGGGTTTATAACTCAGCGCTATTAGGAATGAAAAACTTGTAACCGCTCAGCTAACCCGGAATACCTCTTCCAACGTGGTCTGACCGGCCAACACCTTGCGCAGTCCGTCCTGACGCAGGGTACGCATCCCCATGGCAAGTGATGCAAGCGCCTGCCTTTTAATCTGCCCGGTATCCGAGGTCGTCAGAATCAGGCTTTTCAAATTATCATTTAAAACCATTAATTCAAAAAGACCCAGTCGCCCCTTGTATCCGGTCCCCATGCATTCCGGGCAACCATGGCCATGATACAGCACACGGTCACCGAACTTAATCGGCGACAGACCAACCCGGGCCAGATAATCCTTATCCGGCTTATATGAATCACGGCAATGTGGACAAATCTTACGTACCAGCCGTTGAGCCAGAATAGCATTCACCGAAGATGAAACCAGAAACGGTTCCACCCCCATATTAATTAAACGGGTAATAGCGCCGGCGGAATCGTTGGTGTGCAGGGTAGAGAATACCAGATGCCCGGTAAGGGCGGACTGAATGGCGACCTCGGCGGTTTCCAGATCACGGATCTCGCCCACCAGGATGATATCGGGATCCTGGCGGACAATAGTCCGCAGACCGGTGGCAAAGGTCAAGCCGATCTTGTTGTTAACCTGCATCTGACTGATACCGTTGATCTGGTATTCTATGGGATCCTCAACAGTAATAATATTAACCCCCGGCTGGTTAAGGATGGACAGAGCAGAGTAGAGAGTAGTGGTCTTCCCGCTGCCGGTGGGCCCCGTCACCAGTATGATACCGTAGGGTGCTTTGAGCAGCTGTTTAAACCGGACAAGATCGCTCTTGAACATGCCCAGGGATTCCAGGGAAAGCAATACCGTGGATTTATCGAGCAGACGCATAACCACCCGCTCGCCAAAGGCGGTGGGCAAAGAAGAGACACGCAGGTCTACATTTTTATCAGCAATTCGAATTTCAAAGCGGCCGTCCTGAGGCAGGCGTCGCTCGGCAATATCCATCTTGGCCATGATTTTGACCCGGGAAACAAGCTTTGCCTGCACATGCTTGGGCGGGGTAAACATGTCATAGAGGATCCCGTCCACTCGTTTACGGATCTTTACCCGATCCTTATACGGCTCTATATGAATATCACTGGCATTATCACGGACGGCCTGGGAGAGCATCAGGTTGACCAGTTTAATCACCGGGGCGTCGCTGGTGTCATCCAACAGGTCGGAGGTCTCTTCAATCTCGGAAAAAATAGCCTCAGGATCATCCTCATCGATATCCTGCAGGACCTGGTCGGCAGCACCCTGACTGGACTTGTCATAAGCCATGTTAATGGCAATAAAGATTTCATCATGCGGTGCCAGGCAAGTCTTAATCCCCTCCCAGTGCAGGACACGCTGCAGATCATCTAACTGCTGAAAGTAAAAAGGTTCGGCCAGGGCGATATAGGACTCGTCAGGTGTGGCCACCGGAATCATTTTGAATTTTTTTAGAAAGCCAATGGGGACCCGATCAGTAAAAAAAGGATCAGGTGCAGGAGGAATGGTCATTTTCAGCTCAAGTCCGCACTGAAGACTCCTGGCATGCAGGAGGTCGTCTTCGGACAGCTTTTTCTGCTGAACCAGGATTTCTCCTATCCGGCCCCCTTTTTCCGCCTGCACCTCAAGTGCCCCTGCAAGGGCCTCTTCCTCCAGGCCAAAGGATTCAACCAGCATGTCACCTATGGGCTTCATGGCGTATCACTTACAATCATGAGATATATGATAGCGCATAGTTACAACCCCAATTATGGGTTACCCTGCTCCAGCTGCTTGAGATTTTCGCGGGCTAGGTTCTGCAGGGCGGCGTCCACTCCCTGCCCTGCGCCATCTTCACTGCCGCCTTTACCGGCCAGGTCCAGCACCTGTTGATACATCTCGGCAGCATGAACCTTATCCCTCTCATGTTCATAGATAATTCCTAAATTAATGAGGGCATACGGATTGTCCGGATCAATTTTCAATGCCTGATTAAAAAACCCCTTTGCCTCGGTAAACTCTTTGTTCTGCAGCTTGGCAAACCCAATATCAGCCAGAGCAGTTGCGTGCTCGGGATTTGGTTTGTCATAAAAAAAACGATCAGGAATGGCACTGGATCCCTCCTGAACATACTCCATGATATCACGTTTTTTGTAATACAGGGCAGCAAGCTCCGGTGAACTCTCGACAATATGCGGTGTAATAAAGATAAACATATTAGTCTTACTCAACTTGTCGGCATGTGTTTTAAACAGCCAGCCCAGCAGCGGAATATCACCAAGTAACGGCACCTTGTCTTCTCCGAAAGAGGTATCCTCACCGATAATTCCTCCGATAACAACGGTCTCCTTATTATGAACGACCACCGTAGTATTTGCCGTCCTCTTAAAAGTCGTAGGAGTGGCCACATCTGCAGCACTCTTTAATCTAGTAACCTCAACCCCTATTTCAAGCCTGACCAGGTCGGCTTGATTAATTTGCGGCGTAATTTTGAGAGTAGTGCCGACATCTTTATATTCATAGTTGGTATAATCCTGTGTACTTCCAGTAGTAGAAGAATTCAGACTGGTGATATAGGGCACGTTTTGACCAACTACGAGAGAGGCCTCCTTATTGTCCGTGGTGAGAAGTTGCGGGGTAGCAATGATATTGATATCCGAATCATTTTGAAAGGCGTTAAGCACCGCACCAATGTCGGGAAAATACATCCCACCGATCTCAATTCCCTTTTTCAGCACACCAAGGGTAAAGCCACCGGGCATAGCTGTGGCAGTATCAGTAACCGCCTTTATTAGACTATAAGGAGGTTCAGTGCCTGAAAATCCGCCGGCCAGTATCCCGGTTTCATCGGCAAAAGTACCGGCTCCACCCCATTCCACGCCGACTTTAAACTCCTTATCTACAGAGACCTCCAAAATAAGCGCTTCCAGGTAGACCATGCGCCTCGGGATGTCGAGTTTCCTGATCACATCTTCAAGTACCAGGTACTCTTCCCGGGGGGCAGTGATAATCAGGGCATTGGTCTCGGGATCGGCAGTGATCCTGAGATCTGTTGACAGCGGCGGCGCTTTACCTTTTGTCTTGGCCCCAGCCTGTTTTTCCGGCAGGTTGGTCAACACCTTGACCAATTCCTCGGCATTGGCATGTTGGAGGTAATAGACATGAATTTTCCCCCCGCCTCTGGGTACTTCCGAATCAAGTTCTACCAGCAGATCGCGAATTTTCTGAATCTGGGTCCTGGGGGCGAAAACAATCAGCGAATTGGTTCGTTCATACGGGATAATTTTAATAGTCGCAGGACGCGCACCCTTTTTGGCAAAACGCAGGAATAACTGACTGATGGATTTACTGACATTGGCAGCCGAAGCATGCTGCAGAGGCAGAATTACCAGTTCTTCTCCCACCGAAGGGACATCAACGACCTTGATGATCTCCATCAAACGGTTGATATTGGACAACACATCGGTGATGATCAGCATACCTGATTGGGAATGGGCAATCACAACACTGGTTTTTGACACCAGCGGGGCCAGGATCTTTTTCAATTCATTAGGATCGGAATGGACCAGGGGTATAATCTGGGTAACCACCTTGTCTTCCGAAAGGACGGATTGCCCATGTCTGATGGTGGCAATACTCTTTGATCGGGCCTGAACAGCCGGCACAATCTTAATTATGGAACCACTGGGAACAGTGGTAAAGCCATGCACCTCCAGGACCGACTCAAACACCCGGTAGGCATCCTGCTCGGAAATCCGGGTGGGAGAGATAATCGTAACCTTGCCCTTGACCGACCGGTCAACCACAAAATTCTTTCCGGTTAATTCGCTGATGTATTTAACAAAAAGATTAATATCAACATCGTTGAAATCAATGGTGACATAGCGCTGGCCATTCGTTGCTTTCTGGTCGGCAGCCATGGCGCAGGGCTGATGCAAAACAAGTAGCAGACAAACCATGCATAACAGGAAATACAGAAACTTATCTAAAGATGAGAAAATATGTTGCATATTAAAAATATACACGGAAATTACTATCCATGCAAAGATGTTTATGTTGAAGTACGGAACACCATATCAAACTGAGCCGACCTAATCCACGGGCGATGACCCCTCGTCAACAACAGTGTCATCAAGTTGACCCGGCCCTTGATCCTGGTTCATCATCGGATCTTCATCGCCAATGACCTTTGGTCCGGGCCCAGGTTGATTTGGATCCTGGCTAAAGCTAATTCTCCGGTGCGGACGTACATTGGGCACCTTTCTCTCCGCGCTTTTTTCAGGCTTATGTTGCGGTTCAATACGGGATGTTGACAAGGGAACATTCGGGGCACCGGGACCTCCGCCTTCGCGGTCTTTTATGAGCAGAGCCTCTTTTCTGCCATTCACAGACAGGGTCACCTTGCCCCGCACAATAGACTCGATAAATGCACCCTGGATGGCATCGCCAATCTGGTAAATATCCTGTTGTTTTCCCTTATTGTCAACAATGATTGCCCGTGCATCCCGATCATTACCGGTCACCGTGCCAAGCAGGGTCAGGTTCAGGGAGGTGGGGACCACCTCCTCGACTACTTCTTCAGCTACTTCAACCACTGATTCCAAAGCGGCTTGAAAAATATTACGGGTAACAATAACCTGAAAATCCTGTGTTCCAATCTTTGGTTCTACTACTTTTGAACCTTGCCTGTCTCCGGCTGCTGTTTTCTCTGCCTGGATCTTCACCGATTTTGGTGTACCGGACAGAAACCTCTTTTCCAGTTGACCATACCATAGAGACACTCCCGCATAAACCAGAAGAAAAATAATCACCAGTTTTGCTGCAACGCGGACCATGGTTATCAACGCCCTCCCTGCAGCCGCTGATTAAAATCAGTGGGCAGACCAGTGAAAACAATACCGGGTTCTTTCAACGTCCCACTGAGGGTAAAGGGCAGCTTCCCCCCCTTCAACTGCTTCTTTAACTGGTTGACTGCCGAACCATCGTTGAGACCGGTCAAAAACTCGGGTCGCGGAATCAAGGCGCCGTTCAACCGGAGTGTTGACTGGGCAATACTGCCTGCAGGCTTGACCGTGCCGCTGAACTCACCGGCAAGTAGACGGGATTCAACCCTGCCGCCGGCGAGATGAATCACCCCTGACGTATACTCTACCTTACTGGACATCTGGTTAAAGGCCAGTTGCTTCATCCCCAGGACCGGTTCCTGAAAACTGATTGTTCCCTTCAAGAGCTTGACATCCCCCTGCAGTTCAACCACTCCCGGACCACGTACCATTCCCTTGCCCGTAAAGCTGCCGGACAGTGTCCCGGAAACAGTTCGGTCAAGCTCCTGCAGGGTTTTCTTCAAGCCATTAATTTTTATCCCGATGGCGTTACCATCGTACCGCAGACTGTCATGATCATCTGCCAGGCTCAGCCGCCCGCTGACACTCCCATCCAATACACCCAACCGGTACCCTGCCGACAGTTTTCTATCCTGCAGGTATGCCCACAGGTTCGGTCGCAGAGACAGGGACTTTATGATAAACAGTGGCTCTTTCTGCTTCGAACGAGTGCTGATCTTTATATCAATCAGCCGGAAATCGACAGGCAGGACCAAACCGATGCTGCCGATCTTCCACTGCAGATCCGGAGTAAGCCTGTGCAGCTCGAACTCGACCCTGGATTTTACCGCAGCAGCTGGAAACTGGTACCAAAGCATAAACGCCAGGATTGCCAGGGTGTAGAGCAGGTAACCGGAGATTTTAATAAGCCACTTGAAAAACCGCATAGCTCACGTTACCCCGTCTTTGGCCAGAACCAGGCTGATAACCTGCATAATCACGTCCAGGGTTCCCTCCTGTTTCTTGTTTTCCTGGATAGATATCCGCTTAAGTTCAACAATGTTTTCCGGAGACTCTATCCGTTCCAGACAGGCGACCAACTGCTTCAGGTTGATGGCCTTGAGTTTCATCTCCACCATAATTTGCTGCAACGCTCCTTCACCTGTTGCATCGGAGGGCTTCATGTAGGCAATATTTTCTTTGACCTCGGCCTCTGCAGCCATTTTTTCCAGAAAAGAAAAAAGACCGAACTCTCCGGATCTTCCGGAGACCTGCTGCTCAAGGGTGTTGCTCTGTCGGCTCAGTTGTTTATAGCGGGACTGCATCTCCTGCATTTCAATCAGCCCCTTTTGTCGTATGCTGATTCCCCGGTTCAATCGTTTTCGTTTGTCAAGCAGGGGAAAGAGAACAAACTGTACCAGCAGGAAAAGAACCAGCGTACTGATACCGATAACCAGAGCTCTGCGGTCTTTTGCCGTCAACACCATCAGGAACTCTCCCCAAGCTGCAGCCTGATCTCAAAGCGGATAACTCCCTTATCCTTGGCCTTGGTTGCGGAAACAATATTTACCTCTGAAAAACGTGCTGATTTGGCTAATACATTTTTAATTGTATTCACGTTATTAAAGGCATCGGTCGTCCCTTTTATTTTGACTGAATCCTGATCGATAACCAGTCGTGAAACATGCATGGAAATGGTAGAGGGCACCCGGGCTGAAATATCTGCCAGGATAACAAGAACCCGCTTTTCCTGTGTAAAAAGAGGCATGGAGACCGTTGGTGCCTGCGCTTCCTGCAGTTTGGCCCGCATTTGTACCAGGGGATCCACAATCCGGGTAACCTCGGGAAAACTCGTTTGAAAAACTTGCTTCATCTTCCCGGCCAGGCTGTCATGCTTTCTTCTCAAGGACTGGTAGTCAACAAACAGGTAACCGAAAAGTATGGCAAACAGGAATCCTGCTGCAAGAGCAAGCCCCATGGCCTGTCTTCTTGAGCCCAGAAGATGACGCTTGGCGACAAATTCATCCTTGCGGAAATTAAAGGCAACATGTTTGCGGACTCCCTGCAGAGCAAGGGCAAGGGGACGGTCATAGACTGCCGGCTGCCAGCTTTCAGCGACACTGCCTGCCAGGGTTACAAGACCGGTCTGCACCAGATCACAAACTTTGCTGCGCAGGCCGAGATCATGCTCAATTTCTTCCTGAAATCCTCCAGCAAGCTGCATGGGTCCGGCAAGAATAACAAGGTCCGGGTTTATTTCCACCCTACTTGTAAAATAAAAATAGTCGATGCTGCGTTGCACGACCCTGCATAAGTCGCTGACAGCTGCATCCGCTGCATCACTGTCAGCGACCTTGATGTAGTTACCGTCAAAGGAAAAAATGGCATCTGTAAACACCTTTTCCGGGTATGAGAGACGACGCATGAACACAATCATCCCCTGGTGGCAGATGACCATGGTCATTGATCCCATGTCACAATAAAGCAGCAGGAAATCCTGCCCGTCGGAACCGGCTGAACAAAGCCGATCCGCCAGGGCAAAACTGGAAGGACAGACTATGTCCGGATCAAGATCCTGGGTATGGAAGGTATCAAGGTGCAGCGCCAGAGTTCTCTTTTCTACAGCAGCCACCAACAGACGGGTTTCATCATCACTTTTGCCGCTGATTGTTGTTGCAAAGATCTGCTCACTAACAGGAACCAGGAGATGTTCTTCCAGTTCAAAGGGAAGAATCTGCTGTATTTTCTTCTCACTTGTAAACGGCAGGATAAGATTGCGCAAACTGAAATACGACAACGGCAGTCCGGAGACACAGCGCCCACCCGGCCACTCTAACTGCCCAAGAAGAACAGGAAGCATCTCGGGAATATCATCATGCTCTTCCAGGATAACGGATGCGCATGCCACCACCTGCCCGTCCCTGCCCCTGCCGGCAACAACGACTGCGCTCAGCAGATCATCGCTTATGTCAACACCTAAGGTAAGTTGGGCCATTGTTGCCGAGAAAAGGTATAAGATTCGTAACTGTTCAGGAGCACCCCATCTGCACATGATCAAGCTGGTTCACATAGGAATCACTATAGTTCTCCAGCCTGCTTATGCACATCCGGGGCACTCCTTGAACAGTTACAGTTCCGTTATATTGCCAACTCGTTGCACCCACCTGAATAGTCACTAAAATTCAAGGGATAAGGCTTAATAGTTTTTTGCCTTCGACGGTTATTTTCCTCGTTCCTGCCGTGTATCACAATATACAGGGACCGTGTTACTCCACTTTCCAGTAGAGTAACGTTTGTTCGCTGTTTTCACTGCGATGGATAACTCCATTCCCGGTGCGCTGCAATCCGTCGATGCGGGCTGTTATTGTTACCAGGAAATAGCTGCTGTTTGTCTTAATCAACTCTTTTTCAAAAGTAATATCTCCAGGAAAATCACCTGCCTGACGGTACCAGTCCGGTTGAGCCAGCAGATCGCTGTTCTCTTCTTCACTCCTGAAATCAACTAGATCAGCGGCAAGCTCTTCCGTCATATCAGCATGCAACGCCTCCAGGACCAGGGCCGGGGCCGTGTTTATGTTTATCTTACCGTCTTGGCCGGCAATGGTCAAATAATCAATGATACCGGAATGTTCTTTCTCGCCATAGAGGAGTTTTTTATTCCAGCCCTTGACAAGCAGCAGTTCTTCAGGAAACATGATCGGTCCATTAGCCGGGATATAAGACGGATCCCGGGAGCTGTAATATCCCCGCTCTGCGCCATTTTCATGTTCATCATCATCTTCGTCAAGCCAGTCCACCAGGCAGTCAATCAGCTCTTGGGCTGCATCCTCATCCTCAATGGCGAAATTACCTGACAGGAGAAAGCGTTTCCATAAATCCCGCTGGATTTTCTCAGGATCTTTCTTAAGTTTTCTTATTTTTTTTGTTTTCTGCTCTTTCTCTTGTTTTTTTTTCTGCTCTTCCGTCAGTACCAGTGCATTCACCTGCAGCAACCCGGACAGGTCGGTGACCTTGATCTCCAGGGTACCTTCACTAAAAATAGCGGCAAGTATTTCCTGCTCAAACTCACCCCAATCATCAAAGGCGGTGTCAAATTCATTTTCCTGTTGATCGGCCAGCAGGGCTGTGCGGGCAAGATTAAGACCGGACAGGAGCATGGAATCAAGCTGGACAATATTTCCCTGGTTGGCAGCCGCCTGCATCTGCCAGTTAACCGAGGTCCCGAGTTGAACGGTTACAGCAACAAGGAAGCTGACTGCAAGCAGGGTAAGGACAAGCGCCATGCCCGATCGATCGTAAGCAATCAGGGGCACCACAGCTTTGCGAGATCGCTCTTGCCCGCATAGCTGGCTATAGCGAACAAGAACGCTTACACAAATCTGTAGCACCCCAGATCGCTTACAGGTTTTAGGTAAATGAAACCGCATAGTTACAAACACCGTGATGGTTTACGATCGATCACGTAGCACCCTGCTCCTCCTCATCGCTCTCGGCCTGAATCAGGCCGACGGGCAGGACCACTGTTGTCTCAAAGGTAATGGAGGTCTCCTCATCCCGATTAATCCAGAATTCCAGGCTGCAGGAAACAGCAGCCGGCAGCTGACGTTCAGCCTTCTCCTCCCCCTCCTCCACCGTGGTGTCCCAAATTTCAAGTTCTTCACCATTGCGATCAATAAAAGAAAATCGAACTGATCGCAGCCGGTCACAGAGGAGAAACGGTTCCACCTCATTACCTCTTTTTGCCTGTTCTTCCATAGGTCGGTACAAAAAATCACTGCGCAGAAGAACCAGCTGCTGCTCATCGATCTTATCAGGACGTACTGCATAACCGATGATGCCCACACCGGGTTGGCCGTTTTCCGAATCAAAAACAAGATGAGCCATGGAGGCAAAGGAAAGCTCATCTGTCCGGCCGGTGTCACTTTCATCTTTGCTGCCGATAAATTCCACATTCTCGGGTAATACGGCGGAGGCCAGATCTTCACTGATACGCTCCATAGCTACCTGGGCTCGATAATAGACCTCTCCCTGTTCACTGGTGGCACCAATGGCCTTGATTGAACCCGAAAGGGAAAGAGAAACCATGGAAACGACCATACCTAACACCAGCATGGCAAGCATGATTTCAAGCAGAGTAAAGCCTGCATTTTTTATCTCTATGTTCAGTGTATTCGTTGCCACGGATAAGTAACTATTTTTTCTTTACAGGTTTGATTTTTGCCATTATTACACCGCGGACCCGGTAGACCATGTTCTCATCAATCCCCCTGCTCACGGTAAGATCCACAACTTTCAGTATTTCGCCTGCGCCGGTGATTCCGGTTTCATCCTCTGTCAGCTCGCTCACCTCAGTCTGCCAGTGAAAGTCGGCAAAATCATCTTCAAAATCACCTTCGGCAGTACTTAACTCCTCAAAGTCAGCGGTCTGTATTTCGGCGAGTTTCTGTCTGGCCAGCATGGACGCAGTTATTTCAAAACGGGAAATCGTAGCAATGGAGATACTCTGGGATTGGGAGCCAAGCAGGGAGACAAAGGAAATGGCGATTATGGCGACAGCCACCATGATCTCAAGCAGGGTAAAACCCGCCTCTGATTCCTGGACCAGGAGACGTTCCTGTTCAATATCAGGCCTGACCAGTTTCACCGACATCAATTATCTGGAGGGGTAAAGCGATCATCATCAAGGGAAACATATCCTTCAAGCACCCTGGTCACACCTAAAAAGGGGGACAATATCACACTGAGTTCATCTCCACTGTCATCCCGAAAATGAACAACCGTTTTGTCCACATAGCCCCGGGGACTGAAACGAATCACCAGTTCGCCCAGAGTTTTTTTACCACCATGGACGGAAGTTATGTCCACAACCTGTACGGATTCGGACACCCGGACCTTTGGATATCGCCTTACAGTGTCATCCTTCGTTATTCCAGCAGCAGGAGCAGTGGTAAACAGACGCTGTTTCCGATCAAAACGAAGCTCCACTCCGGTTCTTTTGGAACGGGCTTCCTGGCCGGTTTCAGCAACAAGACCGATAAACTGCCTGGCAGTGGCCCTGAGTTGATCGGTAAAAAGGCTGGAGCGAATTTTCGGGATGGCAAAGGCTGTCATCATGGTGATTAAGACCATCACCACGATAAGTTCAACAAGGGTAAAACCGGCAGGAGAAGTTTTATGTTCAGAATTCAACACATCTCTGCATTCTGTCTTCTGTCATCTGGCTTCTGTCCTCTGGTTCACAGCTCCCAGTTGTTGATGTCCGCATCTGCGTCCTCTCCCCCTGGTTCACCGTCCGGCCCATAGGCCATCAGGTCAAAATCGCCATGCAGACCGGGACTGATATATATAAAATCATTATCCCAAGGATCCATGGGCACCCTGGCTTTATCAAGATAGCCGCCCTTGCGCCATTTCTTGGCCAGACGGCCCACCGACGGCGCTTCAATCAGTGCCTGCAGCCCCTGCTCGGTTGTCGGGTACTGGCCGTTATCAAGTTTGTACAGCTGCAGCGCCTGCTCCAGAGCCTGTATATCCACGGCAGCCTTGGTGCGGCGTGCCTCTTCCGGACGGTCCATGATCCGCGGCACGATCATGCCGGCCAGGATACCAAGAATAACCATGACCACCATGAGTTCAATTAAGGTGAAGCCGCGGGCATCGCTCAGCAATGTTCTTTGTGTTGTTTTACACCTACTCATAAAAATATACCTTCTCCTGCGGGACACGACCCGAACGAAATTTTACTTTTTTGTTTTTAAAAAATGCAACGAAAAAAAGACAGACTCTCCAACCCGGGAATCTATGCACGCCTGAAAATAATCCCGGGCCGCATCATTATGTACCAGCACAAACCGGCAACAGCTGCCAGCAGGAGCAACCCCTGCATACCAAGCTGGATCGCCAGCCAGGCCACCCCTACCAGGGGCAGGAGCAGGACCCTTGTGATGAGACGTAATGTGCTGTCAGCTGCAACAACATCAGCAACAGAAGGCGAATAGCGATAATACAGGGTTACCAGCGACCGGCCCGGATTATTATTGAGCATGTAACTGTCCCGGAACTCTCTGAGTAGTCGGACAGAGGGATGAAAAATCGAGCCAAAGGCTGCGGTTGCAATAAAACAGGAATCAGCTGTCCGCAATCCCGCCTGGTTACCATAATAGGTTGTACCACCGACGATGGCATAGGCTCGCACATAAAAAAAGGTACCGGGTTTCAGATCCTTCAGCTTGGAACTGAAGGCACCGGTGCCGGAACCTTCCTTGGTACTTCCCTCCTCAAGGAAATCTTCTTTGTCGGCATCAAATATATTCGTACTACTGCTCGAAGTGCTGCTCGTATTATTACTCGAAGTGCTGCTGTCACTGTCATCTGCTGCAATGGCGGTAGCAACAAACAAGCCGCCCACGGTCTGCATAGTCTTGTGTATTGCAGAACTGGTCGCAATCTCAACAGTAAAGCTGATTTCAGCATCTGATGTATTAACATCGCCCGTAGATGAATTTTTACATCTAACATAATAAGTATATGATGTTCCATTCTGAAGATCAGATATAGGCTCCGAATGATTTTTTCCTCCTGTTGTATCAAACTCTTTTTTCATATCATTATAATCCATTCCGGCGCCTGAAGCTGTATATTTACAAGTAGCCGCAACATCCGTAGTCAAACTTAGGTTAACCGATGTGGTGGTAACAGTCCCATCAGGCTGGAGATTTGAACGTACCGGAGCTCCGCCACTGTCTCCGTTGTCATCCGAACTATCACCATCTTTTAAAACCGGATTGGGCAGAGTACTGAAGACGATGCCACGTTGCGTTACCTGACCAAGGCCGGATACAATCTCTGCAGGAATAATCGCCGTAGTCCGGGTTACATCATAGGGTTCACCTGTCAGGATTAAACTACTGCCCGTACTCAATGTGGTACTAGTACCGCTTTGGGTAGTCGCAATGATGTATTTACCGACAGCTGCACTTGTGGTTTCGCTCTGAGCGCTCACCCCTACAACAACCATACCGGAAGATAGTACTACGGCCAGAGCGGTCGCGACATCATCTCCGTCACCAAACTCTGTAGTAACCACGTCCAACAGCAATTCATCCGGTTCCCGGGCAGCCTGATACTCGTCAAATGATTCTTCAACCTGCAGGTCGGTAATCCTCAGGCTTGAACCGTCGGCAAGTATCAGGCTCTCAGCCTCACTGGCTGAAGTTTGCTGGACGGTAACCCCGGAATCCTCATAGGTAATAAAAAGAAACTCCCGAATATTGCCAACGGTTGTAAAACCACTGGCAGCAATATATTTATCTGCTGCAACAACATCATAGAGGACATCGTCCTCCGCACTGACAGCTGTCACAAGAACGCCGTTATCCTCAAAATCAGGATCAGGATCTCCGCCTGCTGTAAACTGGAACAGGGCTGCATCCCGTTTCCCCTCTTCTCCAACAGAACCGGCCACAAGAATTGTACCATCGCTGCGGATGAACATGCCATACCCTTCGCTGAAGGTCTGGTCATCTGCCGGGATACCAATACCGTTATCACCAAACCCAACATCGAGTTGTCCATCAAAGCTGAACCCCACGAGCATGAGCCCGGTCTTGTCACCATCGCTATATGATCCTGAAACCACGATTCCCTTATTCTCAAGGAAGGCGACACTCTCTGCCTGGGCTTCTTGGCCGACACCGGTAAAAGAAAATCCATCATCAGCAAAATCGGTATCCAGTGAGCCATCTGCAAGATATCTTCCCAGCACGATAACCCGTCCGGCAGTACCCAGAGCGGAGCCGGTCACAACAATTGCTCCGTCCTCCTGCAATGCCAGACCAGTGATCTCATCATCACTGTTTCCCACCGAGGTAACCACCATGCCTTCCAGACCGAAATTACGGTCAAGGGAACCATCGCTGTTATAGCGGACCAGGGCAAAGTCCCTGTCTGTACTGCTGCTGCTGTAACCAGCCGCAATAATCTTGCCATCATCCTGCAGAGCAAGGGCCATGATTTCATCATCGGAAGAACCTACGGCCGAGGTGACGGTTCCGTCATGATTAAATTCAGGATCAAGGGACCCGTCGGCAAGTAACCGGAAGAGCATAAAATCCAGATCAGAGGCATTGGAGGATGATCCGGCAACAACTATTTTACCGTCCGGCTGAACAACAACCGCGTTTGCACGGTCACCATAGACTCCAAGCTCAACAGCTACCCGGCCGTCATTGCCGAACCCGGGATCCAGGATGGCTGCAGACACACTATAATAACTTGAAAAAAACAGAACAGAACACAGGCCGAACAGCCGAAGGATTCGAGAGCTCATAGTCAGCATTTCCTGCAGAAAAAATAACAAGTATCCTACAAACAGAATTATTATATATAATTTAACATTTTTATACTAAATTTACAACTTCTATGCCAACCAAAATAGTGGTTATGCAAACCCTATTTCCCAAAATTACAGACCGGGTACTGACAACGCTTACAGTTACGGCACAGGCCCCCATGCCCCATGTCGGCGAATTCCCGGCGACCGATTGTTTCACCGGTGAGAATTCGCGGTAGTATCAGATCAAACACGGTAATGTTATGAAACATACCACAGGCAGGCAGTCCGATTACAGGTACCGTACCAATCCGCCCCACCAGGAACATGGCACCGGGCAGAACCGGGGTGCCGTACACCATATCCACTGCTCCGGCCTCTTTGATGCCGATCCGGGTGACATCATCGGGGTCGACCGACATGCCGCCCGAAGTAACGATGAGGTCCGCACCCCCGTCAAGACATTTTTGGATTTCAGCGGCAATATGGACAGGATCATCGGGCGCAAAACCGACCATGGCCACTTCCGAACCCAGCGCTGACATCTTACTGCGCAGCACCTGCTCAAACCTGTCCTCAATGCGGCCGTAAAACACCTCGCTGCCGGTGATAACAAGCCCTGCCTTAACTTTTGCAAGCGGCAGAACCCGGACAATCTTGTCGCCGGCCTCGGCAATGGATATCGCTTGGGCTACCAGTCTCCGTTCTCCTACCAGGGGAATGAGTCGACTGGCGGCCACCTGCTCTCCCTTTCGTACCGGGGTATTGGTATGCAGGGTAGAACACATGACCTCGCCCAGCAGATTAAATCGAAACAAGGCCTCCTTATTAACCTTGAGCAGGCCGTCATGGGCTGCTTTGATCGCCACTTTGCCTTCCAACACCTCACTTGTGTACTCGGTTCCTGCTCCGGCAAGAGAAGCGACCATCAGACGAGCGGCCTCGTTTTCATGAATTTCGTTTCCCGTGAGTTCCAGCACATAGATATGCTCTTTACCGAGGCGGCGCAGATGTTCCAGATCTTCCGTCCGAATAATATGCCCTTTTTTAAAGGCACATCCCTTGAACTCGTCTTTGACTATTTCCGTAATATCATGTGGCAGGACCATGCCCACGGCCTGGCCAATCGGTATACTCTTTTTCATATAACTATTTCGTGTTTGTAAATAAATTTTCTGGTAATATATTTTTTTTAGCTGTAGATCCAATGTATACGACCTTTCCGGCTCATCGTCAATCCGGAAAGCCTTCACTCAAATTCCACTGAAATAAAACCATGATTAAAAAGGAACTGCTCGACATTATCGCCTGTCCCAAGTGCAAGGGAGAGGTCAGGCTCAATGAGGAAAGCAATAGTCTTATCTGCCATACCTGCAAACTTGTCTATGAAATTCGCGATGATATCCCCATAATGCTCATCGATGAGGCTAAGCCCCTTGACCAGGATCAGTCGGCCTGAATCCGGGCACTGAGCATTTCAGATGGATTTCGGCACCATTCAGGAGATATTCAAAACTCAGATCTCCTATTTCCTGCACGAACTCAGCCAGTACCACCTGGGCCAGCGTTTTCTCCTGATTTTCTTTTATGGAGTCCTGGCCAAAATAGCGGATCTTTTTATCGACCATCTCCTGCTCAGGGTTGCGACTCGAACCCGTTTTAAGGCAGACGAGCAGATCATGGAAATCATCCACCGACCGATCTGCTGGTCGATCTTCCTGCTCGGCTTTACGCATGCCTGCCTGATTGCCCCTGTCCCCCCTCCTCCCTGGGACATGGTGCTGCCCAATATTATTAAAACCCTGATCCTGCTGGTCTGGTGGGGTTCCCTTATCCGGGAAATCACGGCCATGAACGAAAACAATATGAGCTGGGTGCTGAAGAAAATGGACAGAACCCATTTCTACATGCTCAAAAATATCTCACGTATTGTTATTCTGTTCACCGGCATCCTGTGGGGACTGGTTATCTGGAAAGTCAACCTGACGCCCCTGTTTGCCTCAGCAGGTATCATTGGCATTGCCATTGCCCTTGCAGCCAAAGATACGCTGGCCAACTTCTTTGGCGGCATCGCCCTGTTTGTGGATGCAGCCTATAAAGTGGGGGACTATATCATTCTGGACAGCGGTGAACGGGGGGAGGTGGTTGAAGTCGGTATCCGTTCAACGAAGATCAAGACCAGGGATGACATCCTGGTCACAGTTCCCAACTCCATCATGTCCACGACCAAGATCATCAACCAGTCCGCGCCTGAGCCCCGCTACCGGATTCGGATTGATGTGGGCGTTGGCTATGACAGCAACCTGCGCCAAGTTGAAAAGGCCCTGCTCAAGGTGGCAACCGAGAACCATGCCCTGGCAAAAAAACCGGAACCACGGGTCCGGGTGCGCCGCTTTGCGGAGTCAGCCATTCAGTTCCAGCTGCTGGTCTGGGTACAAGATCCTCGACACAGGGGAAGGGAGACCCATAACCTGCTCAAAATGATTCATATCGCCTTCCAGGAACAAAAAATTGAGATACCGTTTCCCCAGCGGGATGTATATTTGAAAAAGGTTGAGGATTCAGGGTCCAAGGCTGAAGGCTGAAGGAAACAAAAAAGGCGAAGCAAATGCTCCGCCTTTTTTGTTTAGCTGTTACTGTTCAAGGTAGTACGCTGTAGCGATTCAAGCTATGATAGGCTAACCAGCTAATCTACCTTCCCGTCAGGGCGCTATGCCCATCTCCTTCTCCTTCTCATGAACGGCCAGTCGGGTCTTAATGGC
>JAUWLT010000273.1 GCA_030613515.1 Desulfobulbaceae bacterium | reverse complement strand
TCGGCGGGCCTTTCCCTCGGAATCATTATGGCTTACATTAATGCCGATAAATTCCATGCCCTGCCCGTGGTATTTTTCTACCAGTGCATTTACCTTTGGAACCTCTGTTTTGCAGTTAGGGCACCAGGATGCCCAGAAGATGAGCATGATCGGTTTTTTGCCGATAACTGTTGACAGATCAACGGGTTTTCCGTCCATGTCCTGTCCGGTAAAGGGGAGGAGCTTGTCGCCCTGGTTCAGTGCCAGTGCAGAAACCGGCAGCAGCAGGACCAGGGCAATGACCAGCAGGATATGATGTGTTCTGTTCATTTGATCTATTCTCCGTTTATGGGTGATCCGCCATGTCGGGCGGTAATTATAACTTTTATTCAGGTAGGAGCGGCGCCTCGCCGCGAATGGCAACGTCTTTTCGTTGCGAGGCGCCGTTCCTACAGTAACAACATCGGTTGCTACTTTATTAAACAAACATCATACCGGCCTTAACCAGGAAGTATTCAGCCAGGATGACCATGAGAAAACCCATGGTTTTTTTGACCCTTACCATCCAACCGCCGGAACGGGGGATGGAGGCCATGAATCCGGAAAAGGTGCCTACGGCCAGCAGGATCGCGCCCATGCCGAAGGCAAAAACAAAGAGCAGTAGAGCTCCCATTACCATGTCACGGGTTGAAGCCACATAGGCCAGCAATACACCGAGTACCGGCGCGGTACAGGGACCGGCCACAAAGCCGGAAAATATGCCGATAAGAAAGGCTCCCGGTATGCCCTTGATCTTTGCAGAAAATTGCGGTGCTATTGTGGGCAGCTTAAAGACATCCAGCATACCAAGGCCCAGCAGCAGGATAATATTACCGATCACAAGAAAGGTCCAGGGGTTGGTGTTGATGGACCCGAAAAAACTGCCTGTTGCTGCCGCAAAGATACCCAGCCCGGCATAGGTAACGGCCATGCCGGTGACATAACAAAGTGATAGCAGGAAACCCCGCAACTTCGAACCACCCAGATTTGAATTGGTGATAACGCCCGCGGTGATGGGTATCATCGGGTACACACAGGGGGTCAGGCTGGCAAGCAGGCCGCCCAGGTAGGCGGCAACAAAGGAGAGCAGCAGCGAGGTCTGCAGATAACTCTCCATCTGGCTGAGAAAATGTTCCATTGTTCGTCAAATTTGAGTAACAAGAGGCGGAGGCTCACCAATAGTAATAATATTCCATATTACCACAGTGTGGCAGAAAGTAAATAAAAATGAGTACTCAAGAAAAAGAAGAGAATAGCATCCTTTTTCACACCAGTCAGGTTGTAGAGGGGTGCATAGAATGCGGGAAGTGCAGCCGTGACTGTCGCTACCTGCAGCAATTTGGTTTACCGAGTGAGCAGGCCAGGGAGGTGCATGAAAGCAGGTTTGATCTCAGACAGGCTTTCCAGTGCAGTCTCTGCGGTCTCTGTACCGAGGTCTGCCCACAGGAGATTGATCCGGCCGCTATGTTCCTGGCCCTGAGGAATGAGGCCGTTGTCCGTGGGCAGGGGGAATTCAGACAGCATAGAGTGCTCAAGAGCTATGAGCGACGGGGAAATTCTCCCCTGTTTTCCTGGTACGGCCTGCCCAGGGGATGCACAACGATTTTTTTCCCGGGCTGTGCCCTGCCCGGGACACGTCCTGCCCGAATCATGGACCTGTATACCGAGTTGCGCCGGCAGATCCCACAACTTGGTCTGGTGCTTGACTGCTGTACGAAACCGTCCCATGATCTCGGGCAACAGGGTTATTTCAAACAACAGTTCAGTGTCCTGCGCCGTACACTGGTAGAACAGGGTATTAAAGAGGTCCTGCTGGCCTGTCCTAATTGTTTTCGTATGTTCAATGACTATGGAGCAGGACTTAAAGCACGAACCATCTATGAACAGCTGGCTGACTCCTTTACACACAGGCAGCAGTTGACCGGTACGGTCACAGTCCATGATCCCTGCAGCGTGCGGACTCTAAAGCAGATTCATACAGCCGTGCGCAGCCTGCTTACAGGTTCGGGCCTGACGATCAGTGAGATGAAGCATCACGGCAACGACACGCTCTGCTGCGGAGAGGGCGGGGCCGTGAGTTACCTCAACCAGGAGTTTTCAGCCAACTGGGGAAAGATACGGCAGAAGGAGGTGGAAGGCAGGAGGGTCATTACCTACTGTGCCGGCTGCACCGATTATCTGGGTAAGTTGATGCCCACAAGCCACTTGGTTGACCTGCTTTTTGAGCCGGAAAAGACTCTCCTGGGTCGAGAAAAGAGTGCGACTGCGCCCTTTACCTATCTCAACCGACTGCTGCTGAAACGGCGCTTGCCGGAAGTGGTACAGCCGGCCATGGTGGGACGACGCGACCGGGATGGAAAAATTCTCTTTGAAAAAAATAGAAATCCGGCACAGCCCGGAACCTGCACAAAAAGGTAAGCGCAGGCTCCATGCAGTAGTGGTGACTCCTTAGAACTTGTAGTTTAGCGAAATTGAGGCCACCGGATAGTATTGAAAATTATCCAGTTCATCTTCAATGGCCTGGCGTTCATCATCAAGAAATGCGGTTACTATCGAGTGACTGCCAACCCCCAATGGATCATCAATGTAAAGCTCAGAGACATTGGGCGCACCCTGGAACATGACACCTAGATCCACGTTGACTCCCCAGCCACTGTCACCCTGGTTACTGGTCCAGCCTAAACCCACATACGGTGCAAAGGTGTTGAAATCAACAGTTCCTTTGACCTTGGCCAGTTCTGTCAGGTCGGCATATCGGGCATATTCAGAGGGGATCAGGTCTTTGCGATAGGTGCCCTCCACTTTAATCTCGTTGTCATTAATATAGGCACCGGCAGTCAGCCTGAAAGAGTTGGTAAACGGATGCCAGTCCATCAACAGGGAACCATTAAAAAATTGGGGCTCAAAGTTGTAATCAATGCTTGAAATAGTTGTGTCAAAGTCAAATGTTAGATAGTTGATTCCGCCGCGCAGTGCGAAGTTATCAGAAAGATCAACACCCGCCTCAAGCCCGATACCAAGTGTTCCCCCTTTTACTCCGATAGTAACATCCCCGGACGCTGCGTGGCTGGTTGTAGAAAAGGCCAG
>JAUWLT010000116.1 GCA_030613515.1 Desulfobulbaceae bacterium | reverse complement strand
GTACAATGAACAGAACTTCCGGGATATTTTTTGTAGGTCTATTGATCCCGGCGCTATGTTTTTCTACTGCAGCGGCAAACCAGACAGGATCGGCCCCTTTGCCGAGTGAGTTTCAAAATGGGTCCTTTACCGGCTTTGCGGTGACCGATAAACCGGTTATGCTCAAGGATGGTAAATGGCAGGGGGAACCGTATGACAAGGGCGCAGCAAGCAGGCCGGAAATAATGTTGCTTGCCGGTACGTACCTGGCCGGTGATTTTGACGGAGACGGCATTGACGATGCTGCTGTCCTTTTGGCCGAGAGTGGGGGTGGCACCGGTACTTTTTATTACCTTGCCGTTGTTGTGAAAAAAGACGGCAAGTTGCGCAATATTGCGACAAAGATAATCGGTGATCGGGTTCAGATAATCGATACCGGGAGTGAAAATGGTGTCATTTTTGTTAACGTGATTCAGGCCGGGCCCGATGATGCAGCCTGCTGTCCGGCGGATCTTGTGACGCGAACTTTCACCTTGAATGGTAATGCGTTGCAGGAAGAAAAAAGGGTTGGCAAGGCTGACCGCCTTTCTCCGGATGTTATGGGTGGCATGACCTGGGTGTTGACAGACTGGAATCGTGATGAACCCGCCCAATGTGAGCCTGAGATAACCCTCATCTACAAGGACGGGAAGTTCACAGGCTCCAGTGGCTGTAACAGATATTTTACCGATGTGACTGGTGGGGAAGTACCCGGTTATATAACAGTCGGCATGATCGGTGCAACCAGGATGATGTGTCCGCCTCCAATTGATGCGGCAGAAATGCGTTTTCAGAAGCAGCTTGGAGGTGTCACCGGATTCTCCTTTGACAGCGGTCGCCTGGTCCTCAGCTATAGCGAGGGTGAAAGCGGCGGCGCTCTATTTTTTGAGCGGAAGCAGAATGTGTCGGCAAAATAAAAGATGTAGTGCCATGCTGCAAAACATGAAGTTGATAACTGCCTGTAAATACAAAGTGTTTTGTTTCCAAGTCACAAAGTTTGGTTAATAAGGGGGGCTGCCCGGCTTGAGTATCAAAGGGTCTGGAGACAAATAAAGGGAGGTTCCGGTGGTGAACATTTGCTTTGCAGCATTCTGCGAGTTATGCGCCTGAAGCTGTCTTCATATCTCGAACAACTGGTCGAATACTGCTGGCTGATGGTTGCCATCGCCCTCCCGATCACTTTCAATCCCTGGGGGAGTTGCCTCTTTGAACTGCCTAAGTCCCTGGTTCTCACAACCCTTGCCGCGCTGTTGATTGCCTGCTTTTTGCTTCATCCGGTATTAATCGGGAGGAGCCGCTTTCCCGATCCTATCCTGTTCTGGACCACCTTGGGGTATAGTCTGAGCGCTGTGGCCGCCACCGTACTGGCAACCAGTCTGCAGGATAGTCTGGTCGGCACTTTTGGCCGGCAACAGGGACTGTTGACTGTACTGAGCTATCTGGTGCTGATGTGGGGAACAGCCATTTATTTGCGCGATATGGACCAGGTTAGGCGAATCCTGAAGACCCTGGTCTGGACCAGCGCGCCGCTTTGCATTTTCGGGCTTATGCAGTCTGTTGGTTTTAATCCGTTTGATTGGGTTACGGACAGCAATTCAACAGTGATGGCCACACTGGGTCGTTCCAACTTTTTCGGCGCTTATCTGGTGCTGCTGCCCTTGACCCTTGTCCTGCTGGCTACAGCCAAACACCGGTGGCCACTGGGGGGGCTGCTGGTCGTGCAGTTTATCTGCCTTGTTCTCACGCGGAATGCCTGGCCGGAATCAGTGGAATACGTAAATGGTGTTAATACGGACATTCTTGGCCCTGAAATGACCATCTCGCAAACTAAATGCAACAGGTTGATTGTGCATCGATGCCACAGTCAAAAATTGTAGGTAGTCAACCACAACATCTGGTAGTCGGTTGAGTAAACTGGATACCCACTTAAAAAATATGTTCTCGTTACACCGCTCTCGCGATGTAACGAGTTGTAGGGCCGTATCCCTATGTTGGTTTTCACGTAATGTTTATGGCAGTGATTGCCGGTTTAAAAGTGAGGAAGAAATGCGGAATTACTGGTTTCGAGCTTTACTGATCCTTTCCCTGGTGGCTGTCTGCGGCCTGTTCTCTACTGTTGCCTCTGCCGGGACTGATCCTGCCAACAGTGAGGCAGTATCCCTGGAAGGCGTGGCCCCGGGCCAAGTGGACTCAGTGCTGGCAATGCTCAGTGATGAACAGGTACGATCCCTGCTAATCGAAGAGCTGAAGAAGGATGCTGCATTGCAACCGGGAGAGAAAGCAGCCGCCACGGGCTTTGTTGGTAGTGTTGCAGTAATGCTCCATGTCCTTGATGGCGACGGGGAGGTTGATATCAGCCAGTACCTGGCTCGGACAAGGCGAACGGCCCGGTCGCTGCCCACGGATCTGGACTGGCTGTTGCGCCGGTTCAGTCCGGATGCGTCCAGATTCGGTTCCTGGCGTAACATCGGGTTTGTGCTGTTGGTTTTGGGTGGTGGTTTCCTGGTGGAGCTGTTCTTTCGCTTGATGACAGGTCGGGTCCGGAAACGGTTCATGGAACAGGTTGTTCCTGATCTCAGCGGCATGATGCGTTTCTGGGCCTCGCTCCTGCGGGTACTGCCCACAATTATCCATGTTGCTGTATTCGGCATTGCATCACTCATGATCTTTATCCTGACGCCCCTTGAGCAGATGCCGACGGTTCGCTACCTGTTCATGGCGTTGCTGTTTGTTTTTGTTGCCATCCGGTTTATGTCCGCCCTTTCTCAACTGTTTTTTTCTCCGGGATTCCCGGCCTGCGCCCGATGCCTGTCAGTGACAGTGCAGCGGCCAGGACCCGTTGGGCAATCGTGTTTCTCACCTCTTATACTGTTATCGCGTTGGCTTTTCTTGCCCTGGCCCGGGAGGTCGGGCTCCAGGATGGGAGCCTGTCCCTGCTTGGCATGTTCCTTGCCACCGTCTTGCTGCTTCTTGTCGCCGGAGTTGTGTTTATCAACCGCAAACCGGTTGCCGAGGCAATACTGTCGGGTTGTGAGGAAGACAGGGCAGAGAGCTGGGTCGTGCAGATGTTTGCATCGCTCTGGCATGTGCTGGTGCTCTGTTATCTTTTCATGGTTTGGTTTTTCATGCTTTTCCAGAATGTTCAGGGACGGGAGCAGGAGAGAGGTGCTTTCCTGTTCAGCCTGCTGTTGATACCTGCCTTTTTGATTATGAACTGGCTCGCCAAGTGGGTGATACGTTCGGTTGTGCATACCATGCGGATTTATGATCCTTCCTCGATTCCCGATGATGAGAATCTGGCAACCGCCATTGCGGAACAGGAGACAAAAAAGCGTCTGCTGATACGCAGGATTCAAAGGGGAGCCCGTATTCTAATTCTGGCAGCCCTGGGTGCATGGGGTTTGAGACTGTGGGGATACCGTCTTCCCTATGCCGCTGAAATTACAGGGGCTGTTTTTGACTCTCTGGTTACTTTGGTTCTGGCTCTCATGTTCTGGCGGCTTGCCTCCGGTTATATTGAACGTAAAATCAAGGAAGCCACTCCCGAAGAGGAAGAAAATAAGGAAGAGGATGATGAATGGGGGGCTGCGGCCAACCGGGGCCGCAGTTATACACTGTTGCCCATGGTGCGCAAGTTTATCGGTACTGTGCTGGTGGTGATGGTTACCCTGATTGTCCTCTCTTCAATAGGGGTGGATATCGGGCCGCTGCTGGCCGGTGCCGGTGTTCTCGGCCTGGCCATCGGTTTTGGCGCCCAGAAATTGGTGGCGGATGTTTTTTCCGGTTTCTTTTACCTGTTAGACGATGCCTTCCGGGTTGGTGAATATATGGAGGCGGGTGGGGTGTCCGGTGCAGTGGAGGCCATTACGCTACGAAATGTCATGCTGCGCCACCATCGGGGTATGCTGCAGATTGTCCCTTACAGTGAACTCGGTGCCATTACCAACTTCATGCGCGGCGGGATCGTGGTAAAATTCAACCTTGAATTCCCCTATGATTCCGATATTGATAAGATCCGAAAGATCATCAAGAGGGTGGGCCAGGCCATGCTCCAGGATCCGGAGTTTGGCGAGGATTTTATCCAGCCGGTCAAATCCCAGGGCGTGCGCGAAATAACCAGCTCGGTCATGGTGATCCGGGTAAAATTTACCGCCAAACCAGGTACTCATTTTGTCATCCGCCGCGAGGCATATCGCCGCATTACCGAGGCCCTTGCAGCCAAGGGTATCCATTATGCCCATCGCAAGGTAATTGTGGAACTGCCCGAAGGGGTGGAACCGTCTGCAGCAGAAAAAAGCGGGCAGATTAAAGAACTCGGTGCCGCTGCAGGATTGGCAGCCATAGAAGAGGAAGAGGCAAAAAAAGCAGCAGCCTCGGGAGACAAGGGGAGGAGTGGTCCGACCATCCCCGGGATGTAATAAAAAAAGGTCGGGATAGAGATAGAAATGCTCTGACCCGACCTTTTGTTCTTGATGATCCCCGGGTACTCACAAAACCAGCCATGAGGTATCCCCTGCCCCGGAGGAAGGAGGAGGGAACCCCCGAGGCAGGAGAAGGGAAAACCATGAGGTTATTCCACCTGGATAGCTATGAACCCTGCATCTTCGGAGGTATGGAATATCTCGGAATCTTTTGACTGTTCCTCCTCAACCGTAACCTGAAGATCAAGAGAAGAAACCTGCAGGGTTCTCAGGGCTGAGGTGTCTCCGCCGTCCGTGGTCTGCATGTCGGTCACGACCAGGGGTGTCTGGTTGAAAGAACTGCTGAATTCCACGGTAGTCGCTTCATGGGTGACACGGTTACCTGTGGTGGCCACTTCATAGCGTATTCCACCAGCAAGGCCACTGGAAGGCTCCCATGCAAGGTAGTTGACTGTTTCCGGAATATGGGTCTTGCTGTTGATTTCCTGTTCCTGGAGCTTACATCCAAAACCAGCCGGATCAATTTTGCGAATTCGTGCGGTCACGGCATCCTCTTCATTTACACTGGCGATCGAGGTGGTGACCACCGGTGTTGTGGTGAACTGCCCGCTGAATCTAACCTGATCATATGCGCTGGTTGCCTGGATTGTTATGGAGCCGGCTTCCACCCGTGTGCCGTCAGCAAGTGCGTAGTGCCCGGCCTCCATGACAATGAAGCTGACCTTTTCTACAGGGTGTATGTCGTCAAGATAATCGTATTCCTGCAGCCGTAGATTAAAGCCTGTGCTTGTCACGGAATCGATACGAACCAGGCAGGGTTCACTGTCATTTTTACCGGCCAGCCTGGCGACAATCACTGGATTTGCAAAGGTCCTGGTGAAATCAACATGGACCCAGTTATGATCAACATCTACTTCACCAGCCTCCATGATTGGAAAGCTCCGGGATGATGCCGGATCTGCCGGATCATATCCAGCCGCGATCTCGGCGCCGTCCGCCATGCCGTCCCCGTCAGCATCCTGGTCCAGGATGTTGTTGAGGCCGTCATTGTCAAGATCACCGGCCCAGTCTATTCCGTGATCCTGCCAGTAATTAACTTCTTCACCGTCATCTAAACCGTCATTGTCGGTGTCGGCAAGGCCCGGGTGGGTTTTGTAGATGTTGATTTCTTGTTCGTTCGTTAACCCGTCGTTATCAGGGTCTCCCAGCGGGTCATAGCTGCCGATGGCAATATAACCAACAGTTTCAGTGGTATGGCTTATTTCATTGTCTCCGGACTGCTCTTCATTGATGAAAACTCTTGGACCAGTAATCGAGTTTTCGCTGATACGTACAACTGCCGTATCGCCACCATCGGTACTCTGCATGGCGGCAAGCGTCATGGGCATCTCGGGAAACTGCCGGTTGAAGGTAAGCACATACGGCTCATGGGTAACCACATCGTCGGTTGCGGCAACTTCATAGCTCATACCTGCCAGCTCACCCTGGGAAGGCTCCCATGCAATATAACAGGCAGTTTCAGAACCATGGTCGGTTGCATTGATCTCCTGTTCACGCATCATGAAGTCAAAACCGCTGGTTGAAATGTTCCTGACACGAGTGGTCACGGCATCATCCTCATTGTATGTGGTAACCGAGGTCTGGATAACCGGCGGAACCGCCATGGCCTGGTTGAAGGAGACAGTGCTGAAGGATGAGGCTCCGGAGATGGGAAAACAACCGGCTTCAACTTGGGATCCGTCATCAAGGGTGAAATGTCCTTGCTCCATGACCATGAAGGTGATGATTTCCTCCGGGTGACTGTCGTCCAGGTAATCCCATTCCTGGAACCGAACCTCAAAACCGTCGGCTGCAACGTTTTTAACCCGGACAACTCCTGGTTCCACATCATTGAGGCTCGATGCATTGACAACGACAACCGGATTGGCAAATGATGCATCAAAATGCACAACCTGCCAGTCAGAGGACATCTGGAGTTCGCCGATTTCAAAGCGCAGGGGATTATCAGCCGGGTTGATGGTAATGGAAACGGTGGCAATGTTGGAAGTGTTGACACCGTCATCAGCCTGGAAGCTGAATGAGTCATTGCCGGAACCATCTTTATCGGCAGTATAGGTAAATGCTCCGTCCGTGCTGATTGTCACCGAGCCCTGATTGGGAGGGGATGTAAGTGAATAAGTTAATGTTTCTTCCTCGGGGTCTGTCGCTGTCAACCGATTGCTGGTTGTCGTGTCGGCATTGACTGTGATTGTGCTGTTTTCCGCAACCGGCGCGTCGTTCACCGGGTTGATGGTAATCGTCATTGTTGCCGGTGCTGAATCTACGTTACCGTCATTGACTTTAAAGGAGAATGTATCCGTACCAGAGGCGTTTTTTGCCGGTGTATAGGAGAATGATCCATTGCCGTCGATCACGACAGTACCTAGCACAGGTGCAGTAACTAATGCGTACAGCAGGTTGTCGCCATCGGGATCGTCAGCAGTGAGCTGTCCGTTTGCCGAAATGTCTTCGTCTGTTGTTAAGACACCATTTGTCGCAACCGGCATATCATTGACCGGGCTGATAACAATCTCTATAACCGCAGGATTTGATTCGCCGTTGTTATTTGTTGCCGTAAAGGTAAAGCTATCCGTACCGGTAAAGTCAGGTACGGGGATAAAGGTAAAATTCCCTGTTGCGTCTTCAACGGTAAGCGTTCCATGCGATGGGGCTGATTTTATTGTGTATTGAAGAGGCAACCCGTCGCTGTTGTCCACACTTAACTGTTCCGTTAGAGGGGTGTCTTCTGATCCGTTGACAGATAGATTGTTGGCGACCGGAGGTGTTGATAGATTCTCAGCATTCTGAACTGTTATTATCATCGAGTCAACACGGATAAACTCGCCATCATCTGCAGTCAGTTCCAGAATGTAAGTGCCGGAGTCTCCAAAGGTGACAGTGGTATCCACTGCGTAAGGATCAGCAAAGGTTACTGAACCTGTTCCAGTGCCCCCTACATGCTGCCACTCTGTTTGCAGTGTATCTGCAGGTAGGCCGTCGTCTGTTGCCGTACCATCAAGTACAGCGGTATCGGCAGGTAACGTTACGGACTGATCTGCTCCAGCATTGACCACCGGCGGCTGGTTGACCGGTGGTCCTGTATTGTACTCTACGTGAAGTACAGCCGCAGCAGAGGCAACACCGTTATAGGATTCCGCAACGCGTTTTCCTGCACCGTTGATGATAAATGCCATAGAGTTGCCGTTGGCCCAGTCATACAGGCTGACAATCTCCTGAACAATATCTTTAAGATCTGTTGTCTGTTGGTCAGCTCCGGACGCACCAACAGTTGACCATGCGGGTGGCTGCCATTCTACATTGGATAGGGTCCGGTCCCTGGAAGAGATGTTGTATGCGGAAATGGTAAAAGGTGCCGCATCACCATTAGACTCACCTTCAATGATCAGACTGGTGAAATCGGTGGTGCTCTCGTCTACAGTGAACTGAATCCAGGCATTGGTTATGGTGGCATCTTGCGGGATATCCAGGTTGTTGAAGCGCAGTCCAACGAGCTGTTCATTTGACTCCTGAACCATCTCAAGATCACTGCTGCCCAGATT
>JAUWLT010000284.1 GCA_030613515.1 Desulfobulbaceae bacterium | reverse complement strand
TATCTCTAACTTACAGGTCTGATTTTAAAAGGTCATTCCTGTCCGGTCTTTTTCCTGTTGCCGATAAATGGTGTTTTTCCAGCGTGTTAATGATTGCCCATAAAGGGGAAGACGTAAGAGCTCGCAGTGGTGATGGTATGTCTAAGAAAATGGTTGACGTGAACCCCGGTTTCAGTGCCGAGGTGGTGGCTGAACCTGGTGGCGAACACCTGAATTCCTGTTTTTCATGCGGTGCCTGTTCAGGTGCCTGTCCGGTAAGTCAGGCTATTCCTGATTTTGATCCCCGTAAAATTATCCACATGGTCCGTATGGGCATGGAAGAGCGGCTGCTCGACTCCGACCTGCTCTGGTACTGTTCCAGCTGTCGCAGTTGCGTGTTTGTCTGTCCGCAGGATGTAAGCTTTGCCGACATCATGGGCGCTCTTGCCAAACTGGCCTTGAAAAAAGGCTATATTACTCCTGAGCAACTGGTTGAAAAGGGTAAGGCTGCTCAGGTACAACGAGATCTCTGCGTTTCCTGTTTAACCTGTGTCCGGGTCTGTCCCTGGGAAATTCCAAAGATTGACGATGGAGGTTTTGCCTCCATCGATGTGGAAACATGCCGGGCCTGCGGTATCTGTGTTGCGGAATGTCCCGCCCAGGCCATCATTCTCAATGAGTCCGAAGATGAGCGGTTGATTGCCGCTTGTGGTATAAAATAATACGTGGAGTGCATCCGATGAGTTTTACGCCGGACATACGTTTGTTCAGTTGTCATTATACCTCCCAGCAGAGTTGTGCTGACGAGGGAAAGGAACTGCAGGATTTGAATTTCCCCGATAATATCAAGATGACCCGGGTGGTGTGTACCGGTAAGCTTGAAGAGGTCACCCTGCTTAAGGCCTTTGAAGATGGGGCTGATGGTGTATATGTGGTAGGCTGCCCTACTACCGGGGATGAGGAGGGTGAGATTTGCCATAATGTTAAGGGCAGCCAGCGGGCTGCCAAGCGTGTACAGGCTGTGCGTGAAGCATTGGCAGAGCTTGATGTGGAGCCGGATCGGGCAAGGATGTTTCACCTGCCCCGTGGTTTGCATCCGGAGTTTGTTGATACTGGTCGCCAAATGAATGAACAGATCAGCAAGATGGGACCAAGCCCTTTTTGATATCGTCTTGAATCGTACGCCTGTTGTTAATTGACTTAACAGGATAAAAGGTCAGCCGCCGTAGTTGTAGTTATGAAAAAATCCCGTGGAGTTCCACCGGACACTGTTAGCTGACCCTTATCCCTAAACCCTGCTTTGTGGGAGTTGCAGATGATAATTGCCGAACGAAAGCCGCTGGCTGAAATAATTGAAATGGTTCAGGATTGTAAAAAGATTCTTGTACTGGCCTGCCGGGGCTGTGTAACAGTGTGTTCAGCCGGTGGTGAGCGGGAAGCTGAGATCCTGGCATCTCTTATCCGTCTTGGTTTGAAAAAAGCCGGCAAAAAAGCCGAGGTTTTTGACGCCTCTCTGGTTCGCCAGTGCGATCGTGAATACGTTGACGCTATTGATGAGTTTAAAGGCAAATACGATGCCATTGTCTCCACGGCATGCGGTGTCGGTGTCAATTTCATTGCCAACCTGCGGCCGAATGATAATGTTTTTCCGGCACTGAATACGACCTTTTTTGGCGGCTCTGCCGAGCAGGGCGTCTGGAGCGAGCAATGTGCCGGTTGCGGCGACTGCGTTTTGCATCTGACCGGTGGACTGTGTCCTGTTGCCCGATGTGCCAAGAGCCTGATGAACGGTCCCTGTGGCGGTTCAGTTGATGGTCGTTGTGAGATCAATCCCGAGGTCGACTGCGTCTGGCAGATGATCTATGATCGTATGGGACGGCTGGATCGACAGGAGGAAATGGCTGAGCCGGCTCCCATCCGCGACTGGTCTACTGCCGGTCATGGCGGTCCCCGCAAGCAGGTACGTGCAGATCTGACAGTATAACTTGTCTTTTCATCATTGTCGATTTTGTGATAATGATGCTTCTATGAAAACAGAAATTTTTTCATGTTCACCGTCTCTGCAGTTTCAGAGATGGTGAACATGAATTTTCAGTTAACCAAGTCGACGTTTCTTTTATTTGCAGATCCTGTCAAGGCCGTACCTAAGTGATCAGGGATTCTCTGCATTATCCTACTGTTGAACGCTCACTGCCTGATGCCCTTTCTGCGATTTCAGCGCAGATTTTTCCCCTTGAGCAGCAGAAGGTTTCTCTAATACATGCACTGGCACGCATCAGTGCAGTTTCCCTTCTTTCCTCCCGGCCTAAACCTTCCTATGATCAATCCACTCGAGACGGTTTTGCCCTTTCATCGCATCCACTTTCAATTGGAGACAAGAAAGCGGTTTTTAAGGTAATCGCTGAGGTTGCTGCCGGTTGCAGAAAAGAGTTGTTTCTGCAGCCCGGAGAAGCGGTTCGAATCATGACTGGTGGTATGATTCCGACGGATTGCGTGCGGGTTGTTCCGTTTGAAGTCTGCAATGACAGTGGTCGGAGAGTGACAATACCAAAAAACGAACTTACTCGCAGGCAGCGGTATATCCGCTTTTGTGGCAGTGATGGCAAGGAAGGCGAATTGTTGGTCCCTGCCGGAACCCGCCTGCTGCCCGATCACCTGCTCATGCTGGCGGAAAACGGTTGGTTTGATCTGCCCGTATACAAGCAGCCCAAGGTGGCGGTGCTCTGTACAGGCAGTGAGCTTGTTGAGCTGGGAGAGGTGGTACAACCCGGACAGAAGGTTTCCGGCAAC
>JAUWLT010000097.1 GCA_030613515.1 Desulfobulbaceae bacterium | reverse complement strand
CTTGCTATCATCTCCATGCTTCTTGGCTTTGGCTGCAATGTTCCGGGGGCACTGAGCACAAGGATACTCGAAACCAGAAGGCAGCGCTTTATCGCAGCAACACTGATGGCCATAGCCATACCTTGCATGGCGCAAACCGCCATGGTGTTTGCCCTGTTGGGGCCCTATGGCATCAAGGGGTTAGGAATCTATTTTGTTACGCTCTTTATCGTTTGGCTCGTGCTCGGGTTTTTGCTCAACAAGATGCTCAGAGGGGAAGTACCTGAAACGTTCATGGAAATCCCTCCCTATCGGATCCCTTATTTTGGGAGCCTGGCAAAGAAGCTGTGGATGAGGATGCGAAGTTTTTTGACTGAGGCGATCCCTTTTGTATTGTTGGGGGTACTCTTTGTAAACGTTTTGTATGTGTTGGGAGTGATAGAGTGGATCAGCGAGGCCGCTGCTCCTCTGATCGTCGGGATATTGGGACTCCCAAAAGAAGCAGTTGCCTCTTTGGTTGTAGGTTTTCTGCGAAAAGATGTGGCCGTTGGTATGCTGCTGCCGCTTGGGCTGGATATGGGGCAGCTTATTGTGGCCAGTGTAGTACTGACGATGTATTTCCCCTGCGTTGCGACCTTTGTCGTTTTGTTCAAAGAGCTGGGTGCCGGGGATCTGATCAAAGCTACCACGATTATGGTTGTTTCTGCCTTGCTGGTCGGAGGAGTCCTGAATGCGCTATTGTAATCACCCTTTTACCGGGACAGAGTGACAGACTCCTAGCCCGCATTTCTCACAAGCGGTTTGCTGTAAAGTCGGTAAGCACCACGTCTGCTGCGTTGCAGGCCCAAAAACATTCTCGACATACTAACAGTATGCCTGTGAGTGTTTTTGGGCCTGCGCCTTGCAGCCACGGCACTTAACAACTTTTCGCGGCAACCTTTGTGAGAAATGCGGGCTAGTGCCATATCCCCTTCAAGGGTATAACCGTACTGCGGGCAGATGCCGTTTTTATCAAGCTCGCTGGTCACATGCTGCTCGATCTGCTCTATCCCGGACAATCATCAACCCAGATAAAAAACGAGGTAAAAAACAAATTCCAGAGGTAACGCTAAAGGGTAAAGGAAAGAATGGGTAGAATGACAGACTCAACTGCGTCTTCAACTGTGCTCCGCAGGTGCAGTAATTGAGCATTTTTGAAAGCCGGCAACGTCGGATATTTTTGATCCTCTGGATCACGTATGCATCCTTTTATCTGGGGCGCATTAACTTTTCCGTGGCCTTGCCAGGGATTATGGACGCCTTTGGGTGGACGAGGACGGACGTGGGGGCGATTGGTACGGCGTTTTTCTGGGCTTATGCTATTGGGCAGTTCATCAATGGTCAACTGGGCGATAGGTTTGGTGCTCGTTTGTTGATCACTGTTGGCCTCACCGTTTCGGCCCTGATGAATCTGCTGTTTGGCTTTAGCCATGCGATAGGCTTGATGATTATCATCTGGGCGGTCAACGGTTACGCGCAGTCTATGGGCTGGGCGCCAACCGTCAAGACCCTGGCGAACTGGTTTCCGCCCCAGGTACGAGGAAAGATGTCCGGTTGGCTGGGTACCAGCTACATCCTGGGCGGTGCTATTTCCGTGGTGCTGGCGGGTTTCATTGCTGCCCGACTCGATTGGCGAGTAACGTTCTTCATTCCCTGTGCTTTGCTGTTGCTATCGGCCGTTCACTGGTATCTCAGGGCCATGAACTCGCCTGAGAGTGATGGTTTCCCATCGCTGGAAGAGCTTGAGAAAGGGAGAGGGTTTTCAGAGAAGACAGAGGTCACGTCTGAGGATGAATACTTGGGCGTACGCTTTACTTTGAAGCATAGCCTGTGGAGTCGTCCGGTCTGGCTGATGGGCTGGGGTCTTTTCTTTGTGAACATTGTGCGCTATGGCTTTTTGACATGGGCACCGACCTACCTCTTTGAGACTCAGGGGGCGGGAATTGATAAGGCAGCTTACTCGTCGATGATATTTCTCCTTGCCGGTGCACTGGGCGCGCTGTTTGCCGGGTGGGCCACGGACCACTGGTTCCAATCTCGCCGCGCACCTGTAGCGGGCATTGGCTTGCTGCTTGCCGGCGGCTTAGCCGGGGTCTATCGCTTCGCCGTGCCAGTGGATCAGTAGCTCCTGGGGCTGATAACACTGGCAGCGATCGGGTTCAACATATTCGGAGCGCACGTTCTGCTTGTGGCGGCAGCACCGATGGATCTTGGAACGCGCAAGGCGGCAGCGTCGGCGACAGGGTTCATTGATGGCTGGGGCTATGTAGGCGCAGGCTTGCAGGGGATTAGCACAGGGTTTTTAGTTGACCATTGGGGATGGAATGCCGGCTTTGCTTTATGGGTTACCTGCGCGTTCCTGGGTGCTGGCTTAATGATGTTGCTGTGGCGATACAAGCCGCCAAAGGGCCAATATCTATGACTCAGGGGAATGACTGGTCTCTCCGTTCCATATTGACAGAGGTGCGACGCACCTATAGCCGGCATAGACTACGCCTACGCCCACTGTGCGGACTATTCTCGGCGGTGTCAGATGATGATCGCAACAAGTGTACCGCCCCTAAACCCTGCATGGGCCATTCCCTTCCGGAACGCCGAATAGCGCGCGAGGAGGTATAAAAATATGGGCAACAAAATCGGTTCACCGAAGGAATTGAGGCTAATCTGCCCAAAAGGACTCGAGGGATTGGCCATTGAAGGTATTGTAGAATTGGCTGTAATAACAAAACTATCCATATTCCTCACTTGGGTGCTTCTTCACACACCTATCACTGCGAATCGATGATAAGTAATTGCTTTTCCAGCCAAGTGACCGAGAGACATGGGGAGGGGGAAAATCGGGTGATCGGCATCTAATTTTACGCCGCCGTTGCTTTCGGCGAGTTGTTTACCGCCAAAAATTTATTTCGTAGTAGAAAACCAACTCCTTTGGGGTATTGCCGGCAACCCGCTTTTGTATAAAATGCGCAGGCAAGCAAGAGGAAATACGATAAAAAGAGCCCAATAAAATTCCCGTCCGAAAATAAAGACATCAGCAGACGGAAACAGTACCCTCCACCACCCGCTGCCACAGCCCCTGCGTATCAGCAAGGGTAGCTTCGGCGATATCGTTGACAACAGGGCCAAGCTCTGACAGGAGGGACTCGTCCTGCAGACGCAGCCGTACCTCAACGCTCCGCGGGTCACGCACCGGCTTGCCGATCTGGCTGACCAGAAAACAGTAGGCCTCCTGCACCTCCTCAATCTCGCTGACAAGTCGCTCAGCCATCTGCCCGGCTGCTAAATTGTATATCTTGCCCACATGGGTGACCGGGTTCTTGCCTGCAACCGCCTCCATGTTCATGGGCCGGTAAGGGGTAATCAGCCCGTTGGCCCGGTTCCCGCGGCCGACCTCGCCATCATCTCCGGCTTCACCCGAAGTGCCGGTAACCGTCAGGTACAGGCTGCCGGCATCCGGATTATCACCGGTATTCACGAACACAACAACCGGGAGCCTGCAGATTTCTGCACTGTACTGCACGACCAGTTCGGCCAGTTTTTCTTTATGTCGGAGGTAATCCGCAATGTCATGGAGATACCGATCAATAAAGGCGCAGGCAACGGTCAGCTCGATATTATCCCCGGTCCGCAACCCCATGATCTTGATATCCTGGCCAAAGACGGGAAACTGCCGATGCACCTCCGGCCGGTTCAAATACTGTTCCACCGCCAGCACCATCGTTTCCAGGGTATCCAGAGGAGCATAGCCCACTCCGCAGGAGGTATCATTGGCCAGGGCGATACCCGTGGCTGCCTGACGGAGATAGAGTTCGGTCAGTTCCTGAGAACCTGGCCGCAGCAAGCAGTGAATCCGCAAATGGCGCTCCGGATCAAGGGCGTGAAAATTCTCCCTGAACCACTGGCGAGTGGTTTCCACAGCCAGTTCCTCAACAGGGACAGCTGTTCCGCGATGGGACATAGTGGCCCGGCCTACCAGGTACACCTCCATCGGCTCCAGGACCTCGCCGCCGCCAAAGGCGGGTCTGGAGCTGCCACCAAAGAGCAGCCCCTTGTCCACATTGTGATGCAGGACAAGGCCGAAATGCTCCTGATAAAAACGACAGAGATGTCTACTGAGATTTTCCGCCAGAATATCACAGATGGTGTCAGGATGCCCCAGACCTTTACGCTCGACCATTTCCACCGGCTGCGTGCCAACAGGCCTTCCGCTCAGCGGCTGTATTTCGAGATGCATTATTTTTCCCTCTGTTGAAAAATTAAGACCGAATAAAGGCCCTATGCATACATGTGATAGCCATATAATTGAAGGTGTTAACGTTGATAGGTACCCATCAGCTCGACCTCAGCGAGCACATGGCCCTGCATAGCCTTTTCCAGTTCAGCCTTTGTAGGTCTGTCGAGATCCGGCAGCACTGTATCCAGGGCATACATGGTGAAAAAATAACGGTGGCGGCCGATGGGCGGACACAGGCCGCCATAGCCGGTACGCTGCCAGTCATTTTTCCCCTCCATGGTGCCGGCCGGCAGGTCAGGACCTCCAATCCCCTGAACCAGACCGGTAGCGGCGGGAGGTAGATTATACAGAACCCAGTGGACCCAGGTCATTTTAGGAGCAGCTGGATCAGGTGCATCCGGGTCGTAGACAATAAGGGCCAGGCTCTCGGTTCCTCGAGGTATTCCGGACCAGTTCAGGGGTGGTGACAGGTCACTGCCGTCACAGGTATAGAGCAGAGGAATTTCCTGGTGATGGGAAAATGCTGTGGAAGTGAGTATCAGAGTCATAGCCGGTCCTCCCTGCAGGATGTCGGTTGAGCAAGTGCGGTGGTAGCTGAGATATTTCCCAGAGCAAGAAATAACAGTCTCATGACAATCAAAGTGGCATGCTTAATTGTACACGAGGTTGGTCAAAATACAAAAATATATTCCGGCCGGTTCCGTACATCCTGACAAGACAGCCTGATCATGGTCTCATTGGACCGGTCATCCTGCGGTGAGCCTGTTCCAGGCGCTGCTCTTCAATTAAACACCAACTTTTCCGGTGCACGTTCATTACATGGTGCACAAAAAACCATTTGGTCCACAGGCCGTTGTTGAACTACAATAAAAAATAGAGGGTGACGTTTTTCGACCAGATACAAAGCTTCCTACCGTTTGCTGATCAATGATTTTCGCTCGTTCTGCTACTAAGGTGATTGCAGCAGCAAGCTCCATCGTTTTCGATCAGCTTGAAAATCAAATGGATACATAAAACCGTAATGAACATCAGACCGGGTGGGTAATCTATGCGCATTGTAATTGCCCTGGGAGGTAATGCCCTGCTTCGCCGGGGACAGCCCTTGACTGCTGAAAATCAACACCGCAATATCAAGATTGCGGCCGAGGCAATGGCCCACAAGTTGACCTGCTGGCCCTGCAGGGAGCAGTCTACACCTCGGACGGGGCTTTTTCTCCGGATATCCTGGACGCGGAAACCGAAGGGATGATCGGCTACTTGATTGAGCAGGAACTAAGCAACCTGTTGCCTGCGGCACGCTGTTTCGTAACATTACTGACCCGGATCGAGGTGGATACCCAATGAGCAGTTCCGTCGTGTCGTGCAGGGAGGCGTACTCCATGATTTTCAGGAGGCCGTAATTATCCAGATCAAGCCCGATGATATCTTTCGCCAGCCCCCTATCACTTAGGCTTCCAGCAAATTTTCCTCATCTGTCTAATTTGACTTTGGACCATTTTTGAACATATAATTGTTATTAGAGAGACAGATAAAGCCAAACCTGCTGCAAGACAGAGACGGAAAGCTACGAGTCTTACTTAACAGATAGCCGGGCTGCCTTTGTACAGTGTAGTCCGGCTGTTTGTATTTTACAGGCGATTAAACTGACATAACTCATCATCCACAACAACATGAGGAGGGATGCAGATGAACGTTAAACGGAAAGCCAATACAACACCTGACAACTACAAATTAAACATGGTTCCGGATTTGCCGGATATCCGTGACTGGCCATATGAGGCGACCCTTGCCACCCTTAAACGCTATATAGCACCACCAGCTGACCTTACTATTCTAGACCAGAAACATGAAGGAGCTTGTACCGGCTTTGGACTTGCGGCAACCATTAATCAGTTGAACAAAAAACGAAACAGCAAAGTTCTCGTCAGTCCCAGGATGCTCTATGAGATGGCAAAGCGTCATGATGAATGGCCGGGAGAAGTGTATGCCGGTTCGAGCTGCAGAGGGGCGATCAAGGGCTGGTACAATATGGGTGTCTGCTCCAGCAGTGCCTGGAAATATGTGCCGGGAAAACCAGATCACCTGACTGTTGCACGTGCCAAGGCGGCCAGAAAAAACACCATTGGAGCATATTACCGGCTGCAAGCCAGAGTCTCAGACTTTCACGCAGCGTTAAATGAGGCAGGTGTTGTTTTCTGTTCTGCAAAAACTCACAAAGGCTGGTTTAGTCCTGATAAAAAAACAGGGGTTATCTCTTTTGAAAAGAAGCAGGAAGGCGGCCATGCCTTTGCCATTGTTGGGTATAACAGCAAAGGTTTCTGGATCCAGAATTCCTGGTCAGAACAATGGGGGAGGAACGGACTGGGCTTATGGCTCTATGAGGATTGGTTAAAAAATATGATGGATGCATGGGTTGTAAGTCTGGCCCTTCCTACTCCACAAATCTGGCACCTGCCAAATACTGAAGAACGAAACCGAAGCGGTTCTTCAAAGTCCGTACGACCTCCGCGCAGCGAAATAGCAGGTCATTTTGTCCATCTTGATGATGGTAATTTTCAAACCCAGGGGCACTACTGGAGTGACCTCAATGATGTGACAATAACAGCAAAAAACTTGTCCACAAGCCAGGAATATGACGACTTGCTACTCTATGCGCATGGGGGGCTGAACTCTCCGATTGCTTCAGCAAAGCGAATTGCGGCAATGAAGGCAACTTTTAAGAAGAACAGAATATATCCATATCATTTTATGTATGATACCGGGCTGATCGAGGAACTAAAAGATGTTATATTTCGGAGGGAAGGACCTGTTGCGGAAAGAGTGGAAGGATTCAGCGACTTAACCGACAGGCTTGTCGAAATTTCAACCAGGATACCCGGACGGGCACTGTGGAGAGAAATGAAAAGCGGAGCCCGTAAACCTTTTCGTGCAGGTAAAGACGGAAGTAAGTCGTTACAGGTTTTTGTGGACGAGTTGACCCAAAAAGACGATTTAAAGCTGAAAATTCATATTGCTGGGCACAGTACCGGCGGTGTATTGCTTGCCTGGCTGTTAAAGGCTCTGGAGAAACAGAATCTATCAATTCGCATTTCAAGCTGTTCCCTACTTGCTCCTGCTTGCACTATGAGGTTATTCAAGAATAAGTATCTGCCGTATCTGCTTGCTGCCAAGAGCGCACTCGGCATTGACTTTATGCAAATCTTCAATTTGAAAGATGATCTTGAACAGGATGATCAGGTTGCACAAGTGTACAGGAAATCACTTCTGTATCTTGTTTCCAGGGCATTTGAAGAAAAACCCCCTGAAAAAATACTGGGTATGGAAAAATACTCTTCCAGCCTGGAAAAAACTTCTAAAATCCGTCAACTTGGTGACAGGCTCAAAATCCATTACAGCAACGGGCAGCCATCAGATTTTACTTCCAGCACGTCACATGGCGGTTTTGATAATGACCCGGATACAATGAATGCCTTGCTGCGCACTATCCTGGGCCGGGAGCCCAAGCATCCTTTTACAAAGGAATCACTTAAATATTAGCGGAATTGTGGAAAGCACAATCCGGTTAATCCAATGTGAGGTGGAATTTTATCGTAACAAGTTATCGTTATAGTGAAATTCGACCTCACAAGTAATTCAATTCGGTTAGCCTAACGTTCTATGAAAGTCTCTTTAACCGTCTGGAATCATAAATGCAAAAAACAAAATGAATTTCATTTCGAGGGATTAAAAAGTTTTAGATACCATATGTTGCATCCTGCAAGAATTATTAAAAAGCGCGCCTTAGAGAAAAGCACCAGGAATTATTTATCCGCATTTATCAGCTTGAGTTTTCTCCATAAAGCGCCTCGGCTGATACCTAAAAGCTCGGTAGCCTTTGACTTGTTTCCCTTGGTCAATTCGAGCGCTTTGAGGATATGGTTTTGTTCCATTTCGTTGAGAGTAGGAAATTGTTGATCTTCAATTGAAGCGGAATCCTCGATTTTTTCACTAAACCGTTCAGGAAGATGCTGGAGTTCTATCGTTGTACTATCTGCAAGAATTACAGCCCGTTCGATGATGTGTTTCAGTTCGCGAACATTACCTGGAAAGGGATAAGACATAAAAATCGAAAGCACTTCATCAGAAACAAATTCAACCTTCTTTGTAAATTCCTTATTTAATTTGCTTAAAAAATAACTGCATAGGGGTAAAATGTCATCTCTGCGCTCGCGCAGGGAAGGGATGAACAATGCAATGGCATTAAGTCTGTGATATAATTTTTTGTTGAATTTTCCTCCTTTAACTCTTTTTTTGAGATCTTGATGGGTAGCAACAATAAATCGAATGTCCATCACCGCTTCAACATTGTCTGTTGAGCGGATCGCGGCTTTATTATCTATTGTTTTTATCATTTCACGTTGCGTCTGCTTGGGCATAATCTCAAAGTTATCCAGCAGGATCGTTCCGACAAACCCTTTTTTCATTGTGCCGGCTTTTTTTACATTGTAAAGGGATGCAGATTGCTCTATGGAACCTAAGAGTTCATTGAATTGGAAATCATTGCTGAAACAACCGCAATTGAATGCCAGGAACCGTTGGTCTTTTCGATGACTCAGTGTATGGATGGTCCTGGCAGCTAATTCTCTTCCGGTACCTGTTTCTCCCTGGAGGATAAT
>JAUWLT010000009.1 GCA_030613515.1 Desulfobulbaceae bacterium | reverse complement strand
GAAAAAGGAGAATCACTTTCAAAAAGAGCAAAACAGTTTGAAATAAAAGAGAAAATGAAACACCAGCCTGTTCGTCGTAAAAAACATATTATTTCAAGAAGATAGGCTAACTGGCAACATAACAGTAGTAGTGTTTCGTTTTTGGGTTGAATCAAATCACAGTACATTCGATACGGCAATATTAACTGCTGGCTGTCACCCTGGTAAAAGTGCCAGCCAGCACATAATTGTTAACAAATGCAAGTTACAGGCCAAATACTTGTTTCAAGTGCGATTTAAACCTGTCAAAATCATTTTCGATATCCGGGTTCTTCAACACATCATAACAAGCGAAGGTTGGGACCTGTTCCAAACCAATAAATTCCTGTGATTTGTGAAATGAAAAAAAAAGCTCCATCTACTCCTTTTCCTTCAAAAAACTGGTCAGAGTCTGTAAAGGCTTCCAGAGGGGCATTCCATGTTGTCGACAACATATATTTTTTTCCTCTTAACAATCCGCCAGAGCCGTATTTACTGTCTTCTGATCGTGACCTGCCATCATCATCAAACATTTTTCCGTACCCAGCCATGTACACCTCGTCTATATATTTTTTAAATCCCCAGGGTACTGACATCCAGTATACAGGTGTTTGAAATATGATAATGTCAGCCCAGAGGAACTTTTCAACCTCCTCTGGCACATTATATTCATCTTCAATATGGGTATATTTTATCTCATACCCCTTATCGGTAAATTTTTCTCTGGCGATATCAATGAGGCTTTTATTTAATTTACCAGGAGAAATTTCCCAGGTCTGGTGACCATTAATCAAAAACACATTTTTTCCCATTGTCCGTCCCCTTCTGGATTTTATTTTATACAGCAATATTTTGTATACAAGTCCCCTGAACAGTATCTTGGGAAGCTTATTTTTTCAATTTAATTACCGAAAGTGTGTGGTTGCACAGTCCATACTTGGAAATAAATTCGATGGTGTTTTGAATACTGATGGCTATGCCGCCTACAATGGAGTCAATGCCAGGGAGCGGCAATCATGTCTTGCTCACTTGATCAGAAAGGCCGAGGAAATCAAAAAAGAAATCCTTCTCCAGAAACCACGTTTCCGGGATACTGAGTCTATACACTTTTGTGAAAGCATTGCAAAGTTGTTGAGGAAAGCTTGTGAGATAAATCGAAAAAAGTTTCGTGAAGATATTCAACCGGAACTGACAGCAGCCTTTGAACAACGGTTATATTCACTTTTAGAAACGATATGCATGACGGCACTCAAGGACAAGAATGCTGAACATTTTAGAAATAGACTGCTCAATCCCCAAAAGGAGTTCCACCGGTTATTTACCTTTCTGAAATATCCGAATGTCGAACCGACTAACAACCAAGCTGAGCAATCAATCAGGAATCTGGTTATTTTTAGAAAAATTTCCTTCGGTACCAGATCTGCCGACGGATCACGAACACATAGTGTTCTCCCCAGCCTGCTACTTACAGCCAGACGGCAGAATCAACACCCTCTCCAATTTTTACAAACCCTTTTCACTGCAAAATCTGCAATAGCTCAGAAGGCTCTTTTTAACAACTCTACCTGATTTTTCGCCACGTACTTTGATTGAAAAATAGGGACTAAACTATTACCCGATTGTTACCCCGATTGTTACCATTCGGTGGTCGCCTATTTAAATAACGACAGTTGTTCAACTCGTTTATCTTCTTTTTCTTGTTCACGGATATACGTGCGAACAAAATCTTCATCGGTACCAACAGTTGAGACAAAATAACCTCGTGCCCAAAAACTCATTCTACCAGAGTTCTTCTTTTGCCCAAGGTACGTGCGAGCTATATGAATTGCACTCTTACCCTTTATGTAACCGACCACCTGTGCGACTAAATACTTTGGTGGAATTGATATCAGCACACGGACATGATCTTGATGGAGATGCCCTTCTAAAATCTAACTGCAGGAACCGTCAAACTTTTATTGTCCCCCGGCAAAGCCGGGGGTTTACTTAAATAAAATTAGCTGGCTGATGCATCAAACCACCACTTCAAATTTGACTTATACCCTGTTTTTGTCATATAATTAAATACAATGGTTCATATGCATCTTTACAGACCTTTTTACACTCTAATTTTACATACGTTTTCGGTTAGTTAGTGACTACCTGAAATAGCTGGAGGATACTTTCAACTTCTGCGGGTAGAACTGCAGTAGCGGCACCCCAAAACTCTTGTCACTTACTCCTTAACTGGAATTATACATGCAACGTTACCAGAAATGAGAAGTTCGGTTGCTATGAGATCAGCTCAGCTCCACTATTGAATCCAGAACTCTTTAAGGAAATAAGCCAAGCGTAGCCCCCCTCTTTCTCTAGAAACGAGGAGATGTCACCTATTTATGGAGGTAGTGTCATGATCAAATTCAAAAAAATTTTACTTCCTGTCGATGGTTCCGAAAGTTCCAAATTGGCCAAGAGAACTGCCATCGGCCTGTCAACAACTATGGACGCGGAGATATTGCTCCTCTATGTTACTGGCGCAATTCCGGCAATTATCACTGGAAGACCACGAGAAGAAGCCGTAAAGGCACAGCAGGAAGAGGCAGATGTGGTACTTGCACCATATCGTAAGGTTCTCATTGAACATAAGGTTGATTATAACGAAATGGTCGTACCAAGCTTCAATGCCGGGGACATGATCTGTCAAGTCGCCCTGGATGAAGGATGTGACCTCGTCGTCATGGGATCACGAGGCCTGGGAGATTGGAAAGGCTTGATGCTGGGTAGTGTCACCCACCGAGTCCTTGCACACTGTAATCTTCCGGTGCTGGTTGTACGCTGAAAATGACGAATACGGTGAGAAAGAGAGGGGGAACTATTCCGAAGTTCTGATTGAGGGTATTCACTGGCTCCCCCTCGGTGTATTCTCAGGCAATCAGTTTAACGTGACATGTTGATGTCAACCTGCAACTCATCCGCTATGATGCTTAAATCGTCTTCCACTTGATCCAGCGAGATCTCTTCCGGGACCTGGATATGAATATCCAGGCTGTAAATCGTAGCACCACTCTCTGGGGAGGCCTTGGGTGTGGAGTTGAGATGGGCGATATTCAACTTGTTATCGGCCAGAAATCGGCAGGTTTTGTAGACAATTCCGGCTTGATCCAGCCCCTCGATATGCAGAGTGCAGGTTTTGTAACCCTTGAGGACTTTTCTCTGTGGTTCCTGTAGCGGCCGAACAAAAGCCGAAATCCCTTTCTCGAGTTCCAGGTGCCGGCATTCACGTGACAACTGTTCTTCGATGTTGCTCTGCTCACAGGTAAAGAGCAGGTTCAGGGTGAATTCGCCGGCAAGCATATTCATGGTGGTATCTTCGAGGTTGCATTTATTTTCATAGAGCAGACGAGTGACGTCGGCGACGATGCCGATCCGGTCTCTGCCGAAGGCAGTCATTATAAAGCGATTACTCATGGTCATCTCCTAAAACTGTTTGAGGTATGGTTTTAGTTGTTGTAAAATGCCTCCCCCTGAATAATTTCGGAAGGAGGTCTTTTCTTTTTCAGGCCTTACAGAGTACCTTTTCTGGTTAACCACTCTGCAAGAAAGCAACGTACTCAGCTATCTTTTTTATTGTCAAAAAACTTCTTTGTTTCCGAGACAACAACCGGAGTCAGCAATAACAGACCGATAAGATTTGGGATAGCCATCAAGCCATTCAGAGTATCGGAAATATTCCAGACCAGGCTGAGTTTGGCAACGGCACCAACTCCTACAAAACAGATGAAAGTCAGCCGATACGGCAATACAGCCTTGTTACCGAACAGATACTCAATTGACTTTTCTCCATAATAACACCAGCCGAGAATGGTCGAATAGGCGAAGAAAATTATACCGATGGTCACCACATGCCCTCCTCCCGGCATACCGGAAGCAAAGGCTATAGTTGTCAACTCCGCACCAGTCGAACCGTTTGACCAGGCACCGGTAAGGATTAAGACGAGACCCGTCATTGTACAAACGAGGATGGTATCGATAAAAGTCTGGGTCATGGACACCAGCCCCTGAGAGATTGGGCTCTTGGTTTGCGCAGCAGCTGCAGCAATAGGTGCGCTACCGAGACCGGATTCGTTAGAGAACACACCCCGGGCCACCCCCATTCTGATGGCCAGCATTATCGATGCACCGGCAAAACCACCAACTGCCGCAGTAGGGTTAAACGCCTGTTTGACGATGAACGCCAGAGCCGCTGGAACTTCCGCGATGTTGGCAAGAATGATATAGCCAGCTCCTGCCACATAAAAAGCAATCATGATCGGTACCAGGATCCCAGTTACCCGACCAATTTTCTTGATGCCACCCAGAATAACTGCGGCTGTCAAAACCATAAGAATTATCCCGGTTACAATTGGGGAAATATGGTAGGTAGCCTCCACTGCATCGGCAACGGAATTAGATTGTACCATGTTGCCAATACCAAAAGCGGCAAAAGAGGCAAAGATGGCAAAGATGGTTCCAAGCCAGGGCATATTCAACCCTTTGGAAATATAGTACATCGGTCCACCGCTCATCTCACCGTTTTCATCAACAATCCGGTATTTAACCGCCAATACAGCCTCAGCATATTTGGTTGCCATTCCCACAAGACCGGTAAGCCACATCCAGAACAGAGCTCCCGGGCCACCCATGGCAATAGCTGTGGCGACACCGGCTATGTTACCCGTACCTACAGTTGCTGAAAGAGCGGTCATCAAGGCTTGGAAATGGGTAATATCACCAGGTTGATCGGTGTCTTCCTTGCGTTTAATCAGGGCAAGATAGAGAGCGTAGCCTAATTTCCTAAACTGGAGTCCCCGCAATGCGATGGTTAACCAGAAGCCGGTACCAACAAGCAGAATCAACATTGGTGGTCCCCAGGCAAACGCACCAATTTTTCCAACTATTCCATCCAGCGTACTAAGAAATTCCATTCGTTCCCTCCTTTTAAATTTTCATAATGAATAGCACCATCAAATTGGTGGTATTGAGCTTACATCGGTCAACCTGATACAAGCACCTCATCCACCGGGGTGTACTCAAGATCAAAGGCATCAGCCACACCTTTATAGGTGACCATCCCCTTGACAATATTGAGACCGGTTTTGATTCCATAGCTGTCAAGAGCAGCCTGTTTCCAGCCCTTGTTGGCTATCTGGACAGCGTAGGGAAGGGTGGCATTAGTCAGGGCCATGGTGGAGGTAACAGGAACGGCACCCGGCATATTTGCGACACAGTAATGGATCACCCCGTCAACCTCATATACCGGTTCCTTATGTGTGGTAGCTTTTGACGTTTCAAAGCAGCCGCCCTGGTCAATGGCCACATCCACGATGACGGCACCTTTCTTCATAGACTTTAACATTTCTCGAGTCACAAGTTTCGGGGCCTTGGTTCCGGCAACAAGAACGGCACCGATTACAACATCAGCTTCCAGGACCAACTCACGAAGCAGGCTCGGACTGCTCATCATGGGGAAACAGTTTTTCGGCATAATCTCTGAAAGATAACGGAGCCGTTCCAGGTTCATATCGAGCAGATACACCTTTGCGCCAAGCCCGCAGGCCATCTGAGCGGCGTTGGTTCCGACTACGCCGCCACCGATGACGACGACGCATGCGGGAGCAACACCGGTGACCCCACCTAAGAGAATTCCTCTGCCACCGTAGAAGCGTTCAAGGTATTTGGCCCCTTCCTGCATAGACATCCGCCCTGCAACTTCACTCATGGGAGTAAGCAGTGGCAGATCTCCTTTAGCGCCTTCCACAGTTTCATAGGCAATGGCAATGGATTTATTTTTTATAAAGGCCCGGGTGAGTGGTTCGTCGGGTGCAAAGTGGAAATAGGTGAAAACAATCTGTCCTTCGCGGACCAGGTCGTATTCAGAAGGTTGCGGCTCTTTGACGTGCATTACCATGTCGGCATCTGCATAAATATCAGCAGGAGTAGTAATAATTTCAGCCCCTGCGGCAACATAAGCGTCATCGGAAAAACCGCTTCCAACTCCAGCCGACTTCTCTACTATAATCTCATGGCCGTTTGCCAGCATGACCTCAACCCCGGAAGGGATCATGGCAACTCTGTTTTCCTCTACTTTAATTTCCTTTAGAATTCCAACTTTCATCTTTCCAACCTCCTGGTTAAAGAACTGTTTCCCTTTTTCACTAAGGGACCCTGAAAAATATGTACAAGGTAAAGATCCTGTCACTTAGCAATTGCAACCAAAAGTGAAAAAACCGAAGATATATAATTTATTCGTGATCTTTTCTGCTTTGAGTACTTAGTTCAGTTTTTTCATACGAATGTGACGACTTCATTATAAAGACTACTGGCTTCAAAGGAACTGCGAACGGTGGGACTGCTGGCAACCCCTTTGAATCCAAGCTCCATGGCCTCTTTTTTCAAGCTGTCAAACTCCTCGGGTGGAACGAAACGCTCCACAGGGAGATGTGATCGTGATGGCTGCAAATATTGTCCAAGGGTAAGGATGTCGCACCCATTTCTCAGCAGATCACGCATGGTATCTCGCAACTCGTCCACTGTCTCACCAAGTCCCAGCATGACACCGCTTTTCGTGGGAGTTTTAGAACTTATTATTTTGGATTGCCTAAGCAGCTCAAGGGAGCGTTCATATACGGCCTCGGGACGTACTCGTGGGTAGAGGCGCGGTACAGTCTCCAGATTATGGTTGAGAACATCAGGACCGGCCTGCAGAATTTTGGCGAGTGCTGGCCAGTTACCCTGGAGATCAGGGATCAGGATTTCAATACGGGTTCCAGGCGATTGTCTGTGAATTTTTTTGATTGTTTTAATAAAAAGGGAGGCACCTCCATCCGGCAGATCGTCACGTGTCACCGAGGTAATGACCGCGTATTTTAGATGCAGCGAAGCAACAGCTTCAGCAACTCTGGAGGGTTCCTCCGGGTCGGGCAGGCCCAGAGGCTTGTGGGAGACCGCACAGAAACCACAATTCCTGGTGCACCTCTCTCCAAGAATCATAAAGGTCGCAGTGCCCTTGGAAAAACACTCGAACTGGTTGGGACATTTGGCCTCCTGACAGACGGTGGTAAGGCTGTTATTGCGGATGAGCCTTTTCATACGCTCATACTCCGGGCCGCTTGGCAGCCTGCGTTTTAACCACTTAGGTTTACAAACCTGAATGTTGTCCCTGGCTACTATCTTCATGCAGCACCACCTGTTACAAGAGTTTTTTCAGTAGTTGTAAATTGTCGGTTAAATACCTGTCCAAGCTGATGAATGACATTCAATTTCACAGCTGAGAAATCGACCGGCTCACGGGATTCACTGGCAATGGAAGTAACCCCAACCCCAGAGAGACCGCAGGGCTGAATCCAGCTGAAATGCTCAAAGTCCAGGGTTACATTAAATGCGAGACCATGAAAAGCCACACCATGTCTGACACGGATGCCTATGGAGCCGATCTTGTTATCCCCTACCCATACGCCTCTGTTTCTCTCATCGCGACCTGCCACTACACCGGAATCAACGGCACTTGAAATCATCACTTCTTCCAGCATTTCCACATAGGTTTTCACCGACAGTCCTGCCTCACGCAGATGCACGATGGGATAGATAACAATCTGTCCGGGACCGTGATAGGTGATATCGCCCCCCCTTTCAGTCTGGACGATATCCACACCCCGACTTATGATAAACTCTTCGCCAACGGTAAGGCTTCCGAGGCCACCTCTTTTGCCAAGGGTAAAGACAGGCGGGTGTTCGGTGACAAGAAAAATATCAGGCCTGCCTTTTTCAAGAAGACGCCACTGGACACAATCTACCTGAAATTGATGTGCATCCCGGTAGTCCATCTCCCCCAAATCAATAAGATAGGCCTTCGCAGGACTCTCCTGCACCTTCCGTCCGGAGGTTAACCGCAGAGGCACGGATTTCGGGCAGCCTGGGTTTCATCCAACCGTTTAACCTTGAAACGACTGGGGGAGTTATGCAGCAACTCCGGATCTGTCTCAGCCTCCTTGACGATCATCTTGACAACATCAATGAAGGTGTCAAGCTCCTCAAGGCTCTCTGTCTCTGTCGGCTCGATCATAATAGCTCCAGGTACCACCAGGGGAAAGTAGATGGTTGGAGGATGATAACCGTAATCCATGAGACGTTTGGCGATATCAAGGGTGCTGACATGATTTTTCTGCTGATTCTTATCGGAAAAAACAGCCTCATGCATACATGGCCTGTCATAGGCCAGATGCAGATGGTCCTTGAGTTTTACCTTGACGTAGCTGGCATTAAGCACAGCATATTGACTGGCCTTTTTCAGGTATTCGGCACCCATGGTCAGGATATAACAAAAAGCCTTGACCAGGACACCGTAGTTCCCATGGAACCCATGCATGCGACCAATAGAGGCCGGATCTTCCACCTGACTGTAGGTAGAGCCGTCAAACTCAACCCTTGGGGAAGGCAGGTATTTTTGTAATTCATCCACCACACATACCGGACCAGCACCGGGACCGCCGCCGCCATGCGGGGTTGAAAAAGTCTTGTGCAGGTTAAGATGGAGGACATCTACACCGCACGCTTTCAAGTCGACGATTCCCATGATGGCGTTCATATTGGCACCATCACCATAGACGAGGCCGCCTTTTTCATGGACGATTTCGGCAATCTCACGGATATTCTCCTCAAAAAGCCCCAGGGTGTTTGGATTGGTAATCATGATACCGGCAGTTTCCTCGTCCATCAGCTCACGAATTTGCTCAACATCGAGGATTCCACGCTCACCGGATTTTATTTCTACAGGTTTATATCCACAGAGAGCTGCACTGGCAGGATTGGTGCCATGTGCTGTATCGGGCATAAGGATTTTGGATCGTTTTTTCCCTTTGTTCTGGTGGTAGGCATCAAAGATCAGCATACCAGCCAATTCACCATGAGCACCGGCTGCAGGTTGCAGAGAGACTGCATCAAGTCCCGTAATCTCAGCAAGGAAATTCTGCAGTTCATAGATTATCCGCAGTGTGCCCTGGCAATATTCATCATCCAGCAGGGGATGCGCTGAGGTGATCTCCTCCGCTGCAGCATGTTTTTCATTGATCTTCGGATTATACTTCATGGTGCAGGAGCCCAGGGGATACATGCCGGTATCAACACCAAAATTCCACTGGGAAAGCCGGGTATAGTGCCGTACGACCTCGCCTTCACTCAGATCAGGGAAATCAGGGCCTTCACCGCACAGTTCATCAGCAAGTAGTGCCGCAGGGATATCACTCTCCGGGATGCTCATCCCGTTTCTGCCCTTTTTCCCTTTTTCCCAGAGCAGAGGTTCATCCATAATCAGTCCGCTTCTTCCCGGTCCATTTTTCATTTTTTCACCTCACTGATAACTGTATCCAGAATTTCCTTTGACGCGGTTTCGGTAACGCAGAAGAGATATCGGTTGTCAAAGCCCGGATAATATTTGGCAAGGTCCAGCCCGGCCACGATTTTCTGCTCCATAAGCCGTTTCTGAACAGGTCTGAAATCGTCTTTAAACTCAACGACAAACTCATTAAAAGTCGGTGAGGAGAAGCACACACTGGCGCCTGCCTCTTCAAGCCCTTGTTTAAGGTATTCCGACCTGTCATAGTTCAATCTGGCCAGTTTTCTCAGCCCGGTTCCACCAAGGGATGCCATATACATAGCTGCCGTGAGGGTGCATATTCCCTGATTGGAACAAATATTTGATGTTGCCTTCCCACGCCTTATGTGCTGCTCACGAGTGGCAAGGGTCAGGACATATCCGCGATTTCCATCGAGATCGGTAGTCTCTCCAACAAGACGGCCAGGAAGATTACGGACATATTTTTGCTTACAGCCAAACATACCAAGCCCTGGTCCACCAAAGGATTCCGGCATCCCGAAGCTCTGCCCTTCACCGCAGACGATATCGGCACCTGCCTCGCCCGGGTTTTTCAATAGACCAAAGGCCAGGGGTTCGGAAAAACCGGCCACAAACAGAGCACCCGCCTGATGGATTGCCTCAGCCGCTGCTTCCATCTCCTCAACAACACCAAAGAAATTGGGAGACTGAAGCGCTACTGCGGCTAAGCCGTTCTCATCGACAAGAGATGAAAAATCCGTTCGCCCATCTTCCAGGAAGGGCAATTCAATGATTTCGAACTCAATCGGATGAAAATAGGTTCGTACCACCTCGCGAAAATGAGGGTGAATGGCCGCTGACATGGCAACACGCTTTTTCCTTTTGCCAATGCGCAGCCCCATAAGCAACGCCTCGGCCAGGGCTGAAGCACCATCATACATGGAGGCGTTGGCCACATCTACCCCGAGAAGCCTGGCTGTCAGGGTCTGGTATTCAAAAAGACCCTGCAAGGTGCCCTGCGCCATTTCGGGTTGATAGGGTGTGTACGCAGTTAATAATTCCGACCGTCCCATGATACTGGGAATGGAGCTCGGAATGTTATGTTGGTATCTCCCGGCACCAATGAGCACGGTGTGCTCCGGAGTCACCTTCATCATTGTCCGAATTTCGGCCATATACTTATTCAGGGCCCATTCAGTTTTCGGAAGCGGCAGAGCCATTTCCTTATCATAACGACACGATTCAGGGACGGTAATGAAGAGTTCTTCAAAATCCTTTACCCCAATAGCGTCAAACATCGTCCGAATATCTTCATCGGTATGTGGCAGGTAACGCATGGTATATCCTCACTCGTAGAATTGACATCCATTCACCAAGATTATTCGCCTTTTAGTACACCAAGATATGTATCACGGTCAAAAAGCTGCTCGATCTCCTGGATATCATTGGGCTTGATCTCAACTATCCACCCGCCGTAGGGGTCCTGGTTAAGCAGTTCAGGAGTGTCTTCCAGTTCTTCATTAATGGCGACCACCTCGCCTCCAACAGGTATGTAGAGTTCAGTTACCGCCTTAACCGACTCCAATGTGCCGAATTCGTCACCTTCTTCAAAGGTGTCGCCTACAGCAGGCATTTCAACAAAAACAATATCACCCATCTGATCCTGGGCGTAGTCACTAATCCCTATCTTTATTGTATCTCCAGTGACCTTGGCCCACTCGTGATCTTTCGTGTAGCGAACATCTTCCGGTAAATTCAGCTCATGAACCTCTTTCATTGTAATTCCTCCATTTTTAAAGCATTTCTCTCATTGGCCGTCGGGCAGTCCGGTCCGGCCTGATATCTTGACGAATTTCAACTTTAATTTTCCGTTTGCCGTCTGTAAGTACGACAATATCTCCCGGCATGAACTGCCGATTGACCTTGACAAAGCCACAGGAAAGCCCACGTGGTACAAAGTCTTCCGGTTTTCCGCTTTCTACTGATGTAGCAGTACTGACGATACTCTCGTCCACTCGGCCAATGGCCATATCTGTGGCACAGGTCAGAATTGTTCCGACTCTGGCTCCGTCTGCATCAGCGACATAGGATTTGTCTGATACCACCATTTTCCTTGGATCATAACCGGCAAATGGCAGGGTATACTCCACAGCTGCAAGTGACGACAACGCCTCAGCTCCGAAGAAATCTTTACTGAATTGCCCTTTTTCATCCCTTTCGGCCAGGGCAAACGGCCATGGGTTTTCGGCAAACGGCCAATCTCCGACATCCTGATGCGAAAGGGGTAACACCGCTCCTGCCCGCAAAGAGTCACGGGCGGCTAGACCGCAAGGCTGAATAGAATTTTCCTTGCCCGCCTCAAGCAACCCCTCCCAAAGAGAAATAAGTTTTTCAGGATCCATAAAAATTTCAAAGCCAAATTCACCTGTATAGCCGGTACGTGAAAGGAGTATAGGGGTACCATCACTCAGTTCGACAGCTTCCACTCCGTTCACCCCATCTTCAAACCATCCTTTAAAAGAGAAATAAGGGAATTTCTCAAAAACTGCGTTCGGCTCTTTGAGGAGTTTTCCAAGGATTTTTGCCGAATCGGGTCCCTGGATATCTATCTTTCCGACACGATCGGTAAGATCTGTTATCGCAACCTGCATCTCCCCGGCATGCTCTGCCAGATGAGCGGCGACCGGCCCTCCCATTCCTGCATTAACGACCAACATATATAAGCTGTCGGTAACCTGGGAAACGATACTGTCGTCCAGGACGTGACCCTTCCTGGTCAGAAAGAGGCCATAGACTGAGCGTCCTTCCACCAGGCTTGTTTTCTTCAAACCAAGACATTGCTCCAGATCCTTTGAAAAGTATTTCTGCAGCAGGTTCCTTGCGTCCTCACCCTGCACGGTAATAACCGCCATGTGGCTTGTATCAAAAAGTCCGGCGGAGTTTATGACTGCCAGATGCTCACCTTTGACTCCTAGGGGATACCACAGGGGCATATCATAGGCACCAAAGGCGGCCATATTGGCGCCATTTTCCACATGCCAATCGTGCAACAGGGTAGTTTTTATTTCTTTGTTCATACTGTGAGCCTCCCATGGGTAACTCTGGTTACTGGAAATAAATGGCTTTGACCATCAGACAGCCAAAGGCACCTTAAGATTAAAACTTTTATAGATTACAAAAGTTTCCATAGAACGAACATTTTCAATCTGCGAAACTTCTTCAGTGTAAAACTCAAGCAGACCAAATTTCTTTTTCAACATGACCATGACTATAAGGTCAAAGCGTCCGGTAACTACACAGACAGAAGTTACACCACGAAGTTTACTAAACTCTTCGCCCTTGGTAACAAGGTCCATATCCTTCAGCTTAACCCCGACCATAACCAGATTTTTATCAGGAATCGCCTCAGGATCAACAAGACCGGCGATCTCTAAAACGCCTTCCTCCTGAAGCCTCTTGGCCCTTGCTCGAATAGTTCCTTCGGAAACAAGAAGATCATCAGCAATCTTCTTAAATGACATCCTCCCATCTTTCAGATGGTTAATGATGGAGATATTAATTTCGTCGATTTTCATTTACCTTGCACCTTTTTCATTTATCTGATAGTCTCTCTACAATGAATTAATGATATTGTCAATATTTAGATTAGTTTTTTACGTATTCAGTAGTCTGAGTCTGGGTAACCGTCGGTCACTCAACTCAAAATCAACTCAACCTTAAGGGGGATAGCATGTCAAAAAAAATTGCCATCATAGGTGCCGGGCCAGGAGGATACGTTGCAGCAATACGAGCCGCCCAAATGGGGGCTGAAGTCACTCTTATTGAAAAATCGAATGTTGGCGGCACCTGCCTGAATCATGGTTGTATCCCTTCAAAGGTGCTTAAAAGAACTGCCGATCTGTTGGAAGACATCAAAAGGGCCGATGAATTCGGGATTGAGAACTGTCACACCCCACACTGCAATATGGGTTCTCTCGTAAAACGCAAGGAAAAGATTATTTCCGCACAGGCCGGCGGCATCCTCTCTCTCTTGAAGAAGCATCGAGTAAAGTATATTACAGGACATGCTTACATACCAAAGGCCAAACACCTTGAGGTGACGGATAGTGATGGTAATACGAGCACATACCAATGGGACAAATTGATTCTCGCAACGGGAAGCCGACCTGCCACCATTCCAGACCTGCCCTTTGACGGCCAAACCATTCTCTCCAGCGACGACGTACTGGACCTGCAGATAATTCCTGAATCCATAACCATTGTCGGCGCAGGGGTCATCGGCTGTGAATTTGCCTTTATTTGGAACACTCTTGGTGCCGAAGTGACCCTGGTGGAAGCCATGGACAGGCCGCTCCCTCTCCCATCTGTTGACGAGGAATGCAGCAAGCTTATCGCAAGAGAAATGAAAAAGAAAAAAATAAATCTCCAGGTTAACCGAACAGTTCAGTCAACCGTCAAAGAAGGAGAGAAACTGACACTCTCCTTTGGCCCGTCACCCTTTGGCGTTAATCTGCGCAAAAAGGATCGTGAAGTGACCACGGGACAGACGGATAAACTCATCGTCTGCATCGGGCGGAAGCCAAATAGTGATGAACTTGGCCTTGAAAATATCGGTGTTGAGACTGATGTGGCGGGCTGGGTAAAAGCGGACGCGATGCTGCGCACATCTGCCAAAGATGTCTATGCCATCGGAGATCTGCTTGGCCCAGCCAGAGTTATGCTGGCGCATGTCGCCTCAACCGAAGGTGAGATTGCTGTTGAAAACAGTTTCGGAGCCGAAAAAACCATGCAATACGACCAGATCCCAGGGGCGATTTTCACCATGCCGGAAATCGGAAATATTGGGCTCTCTGAAAAAGAGGCCAGAGAAAAATTCAAAAATGTGCGGGGGGACTCCGTTCTGTTCAGGACCTCGGGCAAGGCACAGGTCCTTGGTGAAATTGCCGGTCAGGCCAAAATCGTATCCGATGCGGATACCGGTAAAATTCTCGGTGTACATATAGCCGGTCCACACGCAACCGACCTTCTGGGAGAGGCGGGTATTGCTATGCATATGGGAGCTAAAGTCAAGGATATTGCCAAGACTATCCATGCACATCCGACTTTGGCAGAGGTTCTGCTCGAGACATCTTTCAAGGCCCTTGATTTGCCCTTACACGGCTGAGTGGATCATGAAGTGGTTTACCATTAACCCGCATATTTCACAGGTCGAGGCGGCTGCAGATGCGCTGAGCGCCGGAGCAGGCTATAGTAGCCTATGCCTGCTCCGAAAGCGACAAAGCAGGTGCGGCCGCATCGGCCTGCCTCTGGTGAACACTTTGTCGAGCAAGAGTAGCCGAGAAAAATGATTACAATCACAGTAATTTCAATGCAATATCTCCTTGAGAGCAAAGTGTTCATGAAATATGCGGGTTAAAACCATACAACTTCTGGTCGAGACCAAACCTTTAAGGTAAAAGGGATGATTGAAATATGAAGAAGCCAGGATACCTGCTTTTCCGGGCCGGTATAATATCATTATGCATGGTGGTTTTTTATAGCACCAATATCATGGCAAAAGCTCAGGATGGAGCCAAAACTGTACCCGAAGCTCGTGCAGATCTTATCATCATTGACAACATGAAATCCTATGGCCCGCTTGAAAAGGCCACCGTTGAATTCCCCCATGACGCCCACACCGATGCTCTCTCAAAGAAAAACAAATCCTGCGAGACCTGTCATCTGACTGAAAAAGACCAGTTCTATCCTCATTTCAAGCGACTAAAGAACACAGGCAGAGAAGAGGTCATGAATATATATCATGACGGCTGTATCTCCTGTCATGGAGAAATGAGGCTGAAAGGTGAAAAAGCAGGGCCAGTTGAATGTGATGACTGCCACATGGAAAAAAAGAAGTACACTTCCTCACGTCTGCCCATGGGATTTGATAAGTCCCTGCATGCACGTCATGTACAGGTACACGAAAAAAAATGTGAAACATGCCATCACGAATATGACGAAAAAACCAAAAAACTTTTTTACGCCAAGGGTAAAGAAGGAACCTGCCGTTATTGCCACAAAGAGCAAACGGAGGAGAACCGGTTGTCCATGGGGATCAGCTCCCACATTGCCTGCATAAACTGTCATATCAAAAATCAGGAGAAGAATCCGCTGAACCTCCCGGTCAAATGTTCCCAGTGCCATGATGCGTCTGAAAGGAAAAAAATCAAAAAACTTGATCCCATTCCAAGGCTTGAGAGAAATCAGCCGGATATGGTTATGATCAAAACCGGTGTTGAGGACCTTGATGTAGTTGGAAAAAACAGAATGAACCTGGTCCCTTTTAACCACAAGGCCCACGAGGGATACAACAACACCTGCCGGATCTGTCATCACCAGGAGATGAAAAAATGCAGTGAATGCCACATATTGGGAGGCTCCGATGCGGGCAAAGGGGTAAGTCTTGAACTTGCCATGCATAAGAAGGATACGGATCACAGTTGTGTCGGCTGCCATGCGACTCAGTATAAAAAGAATAGAAATTGTGCCGGCTGCCACCAGTCCACCCCGGCAACTGCCAGAATGAGCGACAGATCATGTGCGGTATGCCACATTCCACTCCCTGAAGGCATTAAACTGGATGACAACACAGCCAAGCTACTCCTTGAAGGCCGTCCTGAAAAACCTGAAACATACACTCAGGAAGAGATACCGGAAAAATTTGTTATTGGAAAACTGTCCAAAAAATACGAATCCGTAGAATTTCCCCATAGGAAAATCGTGAACAGTATCGTTGAAAAAATGGGTGACAACAAGTTAGCCGCCCATTTTCATTCAGATAAGGGAACAGTATGCAGCGGCTGCCATCACAATGCCCCGCTCACAAAACAACCATCAGGATGCGGCAGCTGTCACACCAAAGCGTTTAATGACAAGGATATGCACAAACCCGGCATTGTCGGTGCCTACCATATTCAGTGTATGGAATGCCATACCACCATGAAGATAGAGAAGGTCGGCTGCAAAGACTGTCATAAAGAAAAGAGTCCACAATCCTCAGCACTGCAGAAGAGGGGGAAAGAGTAAATGTCCATATCACGAAGAAAATTTCTTGGCTTGATGGGGGCCGCAGGACTTGCCACCTCTCTTAGCGCTGACCGTGCCCATGCTGCATCCACCAAAGAGTTCACCGGCCATCCCGACAGCTTTGGAGTTCTCCATGACATCACCCGGTGTGTGGGCTGCAGATCCTGTGAAGAGGCCTGTAATACAGTCAATAAACTTCAAAAACCAGCAAAACCATATACTGATGAAACTGTCCTGAACAAAAAACGCAGAGTGACTCCTACGGAATACACAGTAGTCAATAAATCGGTGAAGGAAGGTGGACCTGTTTTCTGGAAAACACAATGCAATCACTGCCTGGAACCAGCCTGCGCATCTGTCTGTTTTGTTAATGCCTTTCAAAAACTGCCCAATGGTGCTGTTGTCTATGATGCATCTGTCTGTGTGGGCTGCAGATACTGCATGATGGCCTGCCCCTTTGAAGTGCCAACCTACGAATATGATGATCCATACACTCCCGAGGTTGTCAAATGTACCCTCTGTGCTCCACGGCTCGAGAAGGGGTTACTCCCCGGTTGTGTTGAAAGTTGTCCCACAGAATCACTTATTTTCGGCAAACGGGACGATCTCTTGAAAATTGCCCGTGCAAGAATAGAAAAATATCCTGAGCGTTATGTTGACCATATTTACGGAGAACATGAGATGGGCGGCACAAGCTGGCTCTATCTTTCAGGGGTGCCTTTTAAAGATATCGGCATGAGGGAAGACCTGGGCAATAAACCAGCCCCTGCACTTACCTCCGGCGCCCTGCATGTAATTCCCATGGTTGTTGCTCTGTGGCCGGTATTTCTTGCCGGTATGTATGGAATGGCAAAGCGAAGGGATAAGATTGCAACTGAAGAAAAAGCAAAAGCTATAGCGATTGCTGTAGAGAAAACAGAAAATAAGGCCGCTGAAACACTTTCCCGGGCAATGGAAAAAGCAAAAAAAGAAAAAGAGAACATTTTGAAAAGAGTGGAGCGGGCCAAAGAAAAGGCTGCAAAAAATACTCTTAGTCAAAACAGTGAAACCAAAAATGGGGAGGATGCCTGATGTCCGAGCAAAAAAACAGCCCGGCCCAGGGAATGACTGCTGCTGCACTAGGTTTCATGCGTGATGATAACGAAAAATTTTCACCATTAGCCCTACTGACCGGGGTCATACTTCTTGTCGGAACCATTCTTACGATCCTGCGTTTTACTCAAGGGTTGGGCGCTGTCACCAACCTGACAGACACCCACCCATGGGGAATGTGGATCGGTTTTGACCTGATGTGCGGTGTTGCACTCGCGGCTGGCGGCTACACAACCTCTGCTGCCTGCTATCTTTTTGGCATGAAAAAATACCACTCTGCGGTAAGACCTGCCATCCTCACGGCTTTTCTTGGTTATGCCATGGTGGTTGTATCTCTCCTCTATGATGTGGGTCGGCCTGATCGTCTTATCCTTGCCTATCCCTTTGTCGTGCAGCAGGGAACAACATCTCTCTTGTTTGAAGTCGGTTTATGCGTACTTTTGTATCTCACCGTTCTTTTTCTGGAATTTACTCCCATCCCTCTTGAGTGGCTTGGGTTTAGAAAAGCCCGAAACATTGCCGTAAAGCTCACCCTTACGCTAACTATATTAGGAGTTGTTCTCTCCACCCTGCACCAGTCATCCCTTGGCGCCCTGTTTCTCATTGCGCCCTCAAAACTTCACCCGCTCTGGTATTCGCCATACCTTGCGGTGTTTTTCTTTGTTTCAAGTATTGCCGCTGGTCTTTCCATGGTGATATTTGAAGGATCACTGTCACACAAAACACTCCACCACAGAATGGGAAGAGCCTATCTGGAAGAACATCCACCCCTGATTCTTGGCTACGCAAAGGCCGCGTCCCTTGTGCTCTTTGGGTATTTCATGGTCAAAGTCGTTGGGATTACCGCAGGAGACAATTGGCACCTGCTGCCTACTCCATATGGTGTCTGGTTTCTGATTGAACTTCTTGGCTTTGTGGCTCTACCCTGTTTTATGTTTGCTATGGGTTCACGTAACAAAGATCCGGGCTTAATCAAATTCAGCGCCGTTTTGACGGTCATCGGCATCGTCCTCAATCGTCTAAATATTAGTATGATTGCCTTCAACTGGCACCTTCCGCTTGATGAACGCTACATTCCGAGCTGGATGGAGATCGCCCTTTCCATCTATATGGTAACCTGTCTGATTCTGGTATTCAGGTTTATTGTGACACGAATGCCGGTCTTTGATGAACATCCCGACTTTAAAGAACACCACGAATAGTAGAGAGATTAGGAAATGGACAACACAATACACACACTTCAGGATTTCATGCTGCATACGGAAAGCAACACCTACATTCTCATGGGAGTCTATCTCGTCTGTATGGTCGGGTTCTGGAAGTTTTTGACACAAAAAGATGAAGAACAGGACTGACAGGGGAATCTGACACTATGCTTTATAAATTTATGGTCTCTATAGCTCTATCCGTCTTTGGAATCGGACTGTTGTACAGTCTTTCCAACTGGTTCCGTTTCAGTATCGGTATCAATGCGGATGGAATGACGCCATGGACACGAATCAAGGCAGCCTTTAAAGGCATTTGCGGACTCTTTAACAAGGAGAAGCTTTCTGTTCTTGGCAGAGTTTTTGTTCAGGACATACTGCTCCAGAAACATATCAAGAGACAGGACAGGCTGCGCTGGATCATGCACATGCTTATTTTTTCAGCCTTTATGTTCCTGCTGATTTTCCATGCCCTTGATAAAATCATAGTCACTCCACTCCATAACAGATTCTATCTGATGATGAACCCCTGGCTGATCATTGCCGGGTTCATCGTTCTTGCAGGTCTTTCCATCTCCCTCTATAGAAGATACATCCTGAAAGTTCCGCGCTTAAAAACCAGCGGCATGGATTTGTATACCATTATTATCCTCGTTGTTATCATCCTCTCCGGCCTGTTCATGGAGATAACAAAGCTTTCATCCTATGAGTATTATCAGAAGATCTGGTGGGTTCATATCTTTGCCTGTCTGTTCGGCCTTGCCTATCTGCCGTTCAGCAAGATGTTCCATATGATCACCACGCCTTTAAGCCTGCTGAGCAATGCTGTGATGGATGAAAACTCGGATCCGGCCAACATAGCCACCAGGCAGGTGATGGAACTCGATGCCTGTACCCATTGTAATACCTGTAGCCAACACTGCTCCGTTGCTGTTGCCTATGACAATCTTGGCAACGACAATATCCTGCCGGCTGAGCGAATGAGCTTTCTCAAGGAATATGTCGCCAACAAGAAAATAAGTGCAAAGAAACTGAGTGGCATCCAACAGGGGATCTACCTCTGCACCAACTGTGACCGATGCACTGTGGTCTGTCCTGCCGGCATCAATTTGCGGGAACTCTGGTTTTCTGCACGTGAAGAACTGGTTCAGAGAAAGCAGCCTGTTGATCTGATGATGACCCCATTTTCTTACTTTCGGGGGCTCAACCACCAGCGAATCGATCAGGAAAAGTATGACCTCCCCCTTGAGAATGTAAAATATGTGTTAACAGCAGACTGCGATCTCTCAGCCAAAACACTGGATGCTCCAATTGCTCTGAATCAGGAAGCCAACGAGTTCAGGCAGGCCATGGGTTTTTCTGAGCGTACAGACACTTTCAACTACTGCTTTTCATGTGAAAACTGTTCAACAGTCTGCCCGGTGGTTGTCAATTATGCAGACCCGCAACAGAGCCTGGATCTTCTGCCGCACCAGATAATCCGCTCCGTGGCCCTTGGCCTGAAGGATCTGGCAACTGGATCAAAAATGTTGTGGAACTGCCTGACCTGCTACCAATGTCAGGAACACTGTCCCCAGGGAGTGAAGGTGACGGATATTTTCAACAAACTCAAAACCGTTTCCGTAGAGGATCATAAGTAGCACAGGAATATGACGATGAAATACACATTATTTGTCGGGTGTAACATCCCGGCAAGGGTTCAGCAGTACGAACTGGCTGCCAGGAGTGTCGTTGATAAACTTGGTATAGAACTTGTGGACAACCAGGAGTTCAAGTGCTGCGGCTATCCCATGCAGAACAGTGACAACAAAACATTCCTCCTGATGGCAGCCCGCAACCTTGCCCTTGCTGAAAAAGAGGAACTGGACATGATGGTTCTGTGCAAGTGCTGTTTCGGCAGTCTCAAAAAAGCCGCTCATCAGATTCAGCAGGATCCAGGGTTACAGGAAGAGATCAACCGGTTTCTGGCTGAAGAAGGTTTGCAATACTCAGGAACTACAGAGATAAAGCACTTTCTTTCAATCCTCTATCATGACGTTGGCATTTCAGCGATAAAGGAAAAAATATCCATCCCTTTCACAGATTTAGACATTGCAACACACTATGGATGTCATGCTCTGCGGCCAAGTGATGTCACACAGTTTGATGATCCTGTACAACCATCAATCTTTGACGATCTGGTGAATGTGACTGGAGCAAAAAGTGTCGACTGGCCACTGCAGCTTGAGTGCTGCGGTGCACCGCTGATGGGAGTGAACGATACACTTTCAATGGATCTGGCCGAAAAAAAACTGGCCGACTGCAGCAGGGCCGGTGCCGACTATGTGTGTGTGGGGTGTCCCTATTGCCAGATGCAGTTTGATCGGGTTCAGAACATGATGGTATCTGAACGTGAACTAACAGATGAAATTCCGAGCATCGTCTATCCCCAACTCCTGGGACTTGCCATGGGTATCCCCGAGGAGTCCCTTGGACTGGGAATGAATATGCTCGATATTACTACTCTTGAATCCTATATAAAGATGGAGACAGAAAATTGACTCAGGAAAAAATCGGCGCCGTAATGGTTGTTGGTGGCGGGATTGCAGGTATGCAGGCAGCACTGGATGCTGCAGATACCGGCTACTACGTTTATCTGGTTGAACGATCACCGTCCATTGGCGGGTTGATGTCGCAACTGGATAAAACGTTCCCCACCAACGACTGTGCAATGTGAGTCATCTCACCTAAACTGGTCGAGGTCGGCCGGCATATAAATATTGAGTTACTCACACTTTCGGAAGTCACGGATGTTTCCGGTGAACACGGGAATTTTAGTGTCTCGCTGACACAGCATCCGCGCTACGTGGACATGGACAAGTGTATCGCCTGTGGTGCATGTAGTCTGAAGTGTCCGAAAAAAGTAGTCAACGAGTACGATGCCGGCCTGTCCAAACGAAAGGCCATTTACGTGGACTACGCCCAGGCGGTACCGCTGAAGTACGCCATTGATGATACCCAGTGTTTTTACCTAACCAAAGGCAAATGCAGGAAATGTGAAGAAGTCTGTCCGGCAGATGCCATCAATTTTGAAGATAAAGCCAGAGATCTTACCATTAATGTAGGTGCTGTAATTTATTCCAGCGGCTGTAAACCCTATAATCCTGCAACCCATGATGTGTACGGCTACAACAAGTCGAAAAACATTATTACCAGCCTCGAGTTTGAGCGCATCCTCTCTTCATCAGGCCCCTACGGCGGGCACATGGTTCGTCCATCCGACAACAAAGAACCGAAAAAGATTGCCTGGCTCCAGTGTGTCGGCTCACGTGATGTTCATATAGGCGCTAAAGGCTACTGTTCCAGTGTCTGCTGCACATATGCTGTAAAAGAGGCCATGCTGGCCGTCGATCATGCAAAAGACGGACTGGACGCAGCCATTTTCTATATGGATATCCGTACTTATGGTAAGGATTTTGAGCGATATTACAATCAGGCCCGAGATGAATTCGGCGTCCGTTTTGTTAAATCCAAAATTACAAATATTGTTGAAACCGAGGACGGAAACCAGCTGATCCGTTATGTTGATGAATCCGGAAAACTGGCTGAAGAAGCGTTTGACATTGTCGTCCTCTCTGTTGGTCTGGAAGTGGGACAACAGGCTGGTCAACTTGCCCGGATTCTCGACACTAAACTTGATAAGTATAATTTTGTTTCCACCACAAGTTTTGCCCCGGTAACAACATCAAAACCTGGTGTGTATGTCTGTGGCACCATTGAAGCGCCCAAAGATATCCCCTCTTCCGTCATCGAAGCGAGCGCCTCGGCCGGAAGTGCGGGTAGCTCTTTGAGCGAGTTCCGCTGGTCTCTGACTAAACAGAAGGAGATCCCTTCGGAGATAGATATCAGGGGCCAACGCCCGCGCATCGGAGTGTTTGTCTGTTGCTGTGGTACCAATATCGCCGGAGTCGTGGATGTCCCATTGGTGGTTGAGTATGTGAAGGACTTACCATATGTTACTTTCTCTGATCAGGGCTTGTTCAGCTGCTCCCAGGACGCGTTGAATAATCTCGCCGCTACCATTGAAAGAGAGAAGTTGAACAGGGTGGTTGTGGCGGCCTGCACTCCCAAAACCCACGAAACACTCTTTCAGGAAACTCTTGCCACCACCGGTTTGAACAAATATGTCTTTGAAATGGTGAACATCAGGAACCAGTGTTCCTGGGTCCATAAGGATAGTCCGGATCTGGCCACTGAAAAGGCAAAAGACCTTATTCGGATGGCTGTGGACAAGGTTTCCCTCATGGGGCCGCTGGACGAGGTTGAACTTGAAATCAACCAGTCGGCCCTTGTTATTGGTGGCGGTATTGCCGGAATGCAAGCGGCCAAAACGCTCTCCGATCAGGGGTATCATGCAAGTATCATAGAAAGAAATGAATACTTAGGCGGAAAAGCTCTGGATATTCACGAAACCTGGCAGGGAGAAAATGTTGCCGAAAACGTGAGCCGACTGATCAAAGATGTTCAGAATGATGAAAATATTGATATTCATACTGGGGCTGCAATCAGCCATGTCGACGGCTTTGTAGGTAACTTTATAACAACTGTTCAGACAGCGGATTCAAAAGTTGACCTTGAACATGGTGTCACCATCATCGCCTCTGGTGCCAGTGAGTTTAAACCAGACCAGTACCTCTACGATGAAGATGATCGTGTGCTGACAGGTCTTGAGCTTGACCAGAAACTCATTGCTGATGATCCGGCTATCACTGAAATAAATACAGCTGTTTTTATCCAGTGTGTGGGTTCCAGAATTCCTGAGCGCCCCTACTGCTCCAAGGTCTGCTGTACCCATTCCATAAAGAACGCACTGACGCTTAAAGAGCGTAATCCCGAGATGGATGTTTACATCCTCTACAGAGATATGCGCACATATGGCCTGCGTGAAGATCTCTATCTGGAAGCCAGGGAAAAAGGTATCAGCTTCCTGCGCTATAATTTTGAAAAAGGAATTGAAGTTGATTACGACGGAGATGAGCTGCGGGTGGAATTCACCGATACCGTCATGCGTCGGAAAATGGCCATCAACCCGGATATGCTGGTGCTGGCCACCGCCATTATCCCGCCTGCTGAAAATCCCATTGCCCAGCAGTATAAGGTTACTCTGAACCAAGACGGCTTTTTTATGGAGGCCCATGCAAAGCTGAGACCTGTGGACTGTTCAACGGATGGTGTTTTTCTCTGTGGCCTTGCCCACGGACCAAAACCCATTGATGAGTCTGTCTCCCAGGCAATAGCTGCTGCCACAAGAGCTGTAACACTTCTGGCCAAAAAGAATATTTCCATTAGTGGTACGGTTGCTGAAGTCAGCCCTCAAATATGTAGTGAATGTGGAGGCTGTATTTCAGTCTGCCCATACTCAGCACCGTCCTTTATCGAAGAATCCGCCAGGTTTTTCCCTGGTAGAGCACAGATCAACCCTGCCCTTTGCAAAGGATGCGGATTGTGTGTGGCCTCTTGCCGCTCAGGTGCCATACATCTTCATGGTTTTGATAATGATCAGATATTGTCGCAGATTGCGGCTATCTACGAATAGTTTGAAGGAGTCAATATGTCCGATTGGGAACCAAAAATAGTAGCCTTTTTATGTAACTCCTGCAGTTACGGGGCAGCGGATCTGGCAGGTGTTGGCAGGATGCAATACCCGGCCAATATCCGGATTATCCGCATCCCCTGTGCCGGTCGCATGAGTCCGAAGTTTGTTCTCTCTGCTCTAAGAGAAGGGGCAGACGGCGTCTGGGTCTCCGGCTGACACCCCGGCGAATGCCATTACCTGGAAGGTAATTATCACGCACGAAGAAAGTTTACCCTGTTCACCCGAATGCTGACCCATATTGGAATTGAACCTGAACGATTGCAGTTTTCCTGGATATCCTCGGCTGAATCAACCAAGTTTATCGATGTGGTCACCGAGGTGGTAGAAGCTGTCAAAAAAGTCGGCCCCAATACAAGACTTGTTAAGAATATGGCCAGGAAGCCGTAGCACCTCACAAGTGGGTACAAGTACCTCGAAGGTCTCTCTGCGTTCGCTATCTGCGGGTACTTGTTACATTTTGCTCCAAACATCGAAAAGGTGTATTTGTTTTTGTTTCAGACATTAAGAAGTAAGGTACTAACATGCACATATATATTGATAAAATACGAGAAATTGCAGCCCGGCTCTTAAAGGAAGAAGCTGTTGAGATGGTTATCGGTTATCAGGAAGGCACCCTCCCCATGATTAGCCCTCCAATGATTGCCAGAACTGCCGAAGATGCCCGGCGACTCACCTGGTCCAGCCACTGCTGTATCAACCTTGCCAATTACCTGACGGATGTCAAAGGGAAGATAGCGGTATTTGCCAAAGGCTGCGACTGCAGATCAATCGTCAATCATATTGCAGAAGGCAAGGTCAAGCGGGAAGATGTGGTCATCATCGGTGTACCATGTAATGGCATGATGGAACGGCACACCATCTCCAATGTGTTTGGGGATGATATAGAAGAAGTTATCGAAGAAGATGACGGAACAGTGATTGTCCGGGGTAAGGGACGTGAAGAGAAATATCAAAAATCAGAACTTCTGCGACAGAGCTGCAGAGTCTGTGTTCATAAAAACCCGGTTCTCTATGATGAAATGGTGGCCGATCCTGTTGATATTCCTGCGGATATCCAGCGCTACGAAGAAGTGGAAAAAGTAGAGTCCCTGGAAATAGACGAGCGATGGGAATTTTTTGAAGATCTGGTCTCCACCTGCATTCGCTGCTATGCCTGCCGGGATGCCTGCCCAACCTGCTACTGCCCCACCTGTTTTGTAGATGAGGCACAGCCACAATGGGTTGGCAAAGGTGACGAAGAGCCAGATGTGATGACCTTTCATATCCTGCGGGCCTTCCACACCGCTGGACGCTGTACAGATTGCGGAGCCTGTGTTTCCTCCTGCCCCATGGGAATCAATATGCGGGCCTTTACCAAGAAGCTGGAAAAAGACTGTCTAGATCTCTGGGACTGGGAAGCAGGGCTGACATCCGATACGCGACCAGCCCTTGAAACATATACACCAAGCGACCCTGAAGATAACTTCAAATAGGCAATATAGATGAGGATTCTACAGATACAAAAAACAGACTTATCAGCTGGTCTTGAAAAATCACGAAAAGACTACACTCTGATCGGCCCTGTGAAAGAAGGAAATAACATTAGTAAATTCAGAGAGCTTGCTGCGGGTGAGGAACCGGATTTTTCCATCACCACAACAACAATGTCTCCCAAATCGGTGGTGTTTCCCCAATCGGAAGTGATGTTCACATTCACCACGGACAGTGCCTCCCCTGACTGCAATATCATGAAAGTTCCTGAGAAAAGCTACTCTCCCAGAGCAGTTATTGGTATCAGGCCTTTTGATGCTGTTGCCATGAAGATCGTGAAGATGAATTTTGACACCCCAGACTACCGGGATCCCTACTGGTGTGATGCTTACGAGGCGTGTACCTTTATCGGGCTGGCTATAACTGATCCCGAGTCGTGTGATTTCTCAACAAGTACAGGTACCGGGCCGTTTGACACCAGCGGGCTTGATGTGTTGCTTGTTGATGCAGGAGACTATTATCTGGCAGAAGTAGTAACAGAAAAGGGTGACTCCTGGGTACAGAGTGCTGGTTTTAACCAAGAGGCTGGTGCAGAGTCTGTAGAAATACTTCACAGCATGCGTAAAGAAGCTAAAAAGAAAATCGTATCCACTGTTGAGTTTGCCAATATCGACAAAAAAGAAACATTGGATCTCTACAACGAAGAATACTGGGATTCCATTTCTTTTCCCTGCCTCAACTGCGGTACCTGCACTTATGTCTGCCCCACCTGCTGGTGTTTTGATATCCAGGATGAAACTGCCCACAAAAAAGGCAGGCGTATGAAAAACTGGGATTCCTGCATGTTTCCCAATTTTACCATCCACACCACAGGCCATAATCCGAGAAACACGAAACTCATGCGTGTCCGCCAGCGTTTTATGCACAAACTGAAATACCATCAATCCAAGTATAACAAGGGCATAATGTGCGTGGGCTGCGGCAGATGTGTAACCTCATGCCCGGTAAACATAGACATCCGTGAAGTTTGTAAACAGATGAACAGCTAACACGAGACTACCTTCAATGATTAACCCATATCTTCCATATCCTATCCGAATAGATGACATTATTGTCGAGTCCGAGGACAGGAGTCTAAAAACCTTTAAGTTTGTTTTTCTTGATCCAAAAGATGAGGAAAAATTTGCCTACCAGGCTGGCCAGTTTGCCGAAATCTCCATTCCCGGCCAGGGAGAGATTCCTATTGGGCTAGCCTCATCCCCTGTTGAAAAAGGTTTTATTGCCTTTACAATCAACCGGGCAGGCAAAGTAACCTCTCACCTTCACAACATGAAAATCGGTGACATTTTGGGCGTCCGGGGGCCGCTCGGTAACCCTTATCCCTGGGATACAATGAAGGGTAAGAACCTGCTGTTTATCGGCGGTGGCTTTGCCTTTACCACTTTGCGCTCTTCAGTGGTGTACCTTCTTCACCCAGATAACCGTGATAAATATGGGACAATTGATGTTGTGTACGGCTCAAGATCTCCCGGAATGCTTCTCTACCTTGACGAACTGAAAGAGTGGGAAGCACGGGATGACATTAACATGCATATCACGGTAGACGGAACCGATGATCCAAACTGGAAATACAATGTGGGCTTTGTCCCACCCATTGCCGAGGAAAAGGCCCCGAAAAGTGAAGGAGATACATATGCTATTGTGTGCGGCCCACCTATCATGATTAAATTCACACTCCCTGTGCTGGAAAAACTGGGCTATGATCATGAGCATATCATTTTATCCCTTGAAAACCGAATGAAGTGTGGAATAGGAATGTGCGGAAGATGCGGTATTGGTGAGCAGCTGGTCTGTAAAGACGGGCCTGTCTTTACACTGGCAGAAGTGAATAATACTCCTAAAGAATTCTAGGCATAAGAGGCAATACCATGAGCTTTGATTTTAGTGCAGATGAAGTTTTTGAAATGGCCGAGCAGTTGGAGAAAAACGGCGCAGATTTTTATCGTGCCTCCGCGGCAAGCATTACAGATGAAGAGAACAAAAAAGTACTGCTAGGTCTTGCCGCCATGGAAGACGAGCACGAAAAAATATTTGCGGGAATGCGGGCGTCTTTAACAGCTGGTGAAAAGGAAAGTAACACCTTTGATCCCGAAGAAGAGACACTGGCCTATCTTAAAGCACTTGTTGACACCAGGGTTTTTTTCAAAAAAGAGATTGATACCACGTCCATGAAAGAAATCCTTAAAGCAGCACTGGTTGCGGAAAAAGATGCCATTGTGTTTTTCATGGGTTTAAAAGAGATGGTGCCGGAAAATCTTGGGAAGAATCGTTTGGAAGAGATTATTAAAGAAGAGATGTCTCATATCAAGCTGATTGGTAGTATGCTGGCTGCTATTGGTGCTGATAAGTAGCTGATAAGTAATCGCTTTTGATTCGGGGTTCCGGGAGGGGTGGAATTTTAGTAAACCTAAGTTTTTTACCTCCATTTTACACCCGCCGTCGCCTTCGGCGACTGATTTTTTTCCAAAAATCATCTCAAACCAGTCCGAT
>JAUWLT010000144.1 GCA_030613515.1 Desulfobulbaceae bacterium | reverse complement strand
AGAGTGCCTTCGGCATAGAGGGTCAAAAAAACAAGATGAGGCCCGGATTCAGGGATAAGGCCTACCAGGCAGGCCACCAGCAGAACGATGAGTTGGTTCTCCTGCAGCCATCCTTCAAGATGCATCTGGTCCAGCAGCAGGTGCATTATTGCCAGTGTGCCGAATGTCCAGATAAATACCCTCGGCACATGGCCCTTGGCAACATGATTCCACAGGTGCTCCTGCAGGAAATGATCAGGTACTGTGGCAACAATAAAGAGTGCCGTGGAGGAGACAAGGAGCAGGGTAATACGTATCCAGTTCCAGACGGCAGGCCCTAACTGACCGCTGATAACGGCAAGGAGAAACAGGACCAGGGCTGCCGTCAGGACGGCACGGGCAGGAGAACAGTGCAGCCATTGTTCCCTGAGTTTCCCCCAGGGGAAGCATGAGCAAATTTCCGGCTGATGAATCTCAAATTCATGGCTGCAGAGTAATTCCTCTTCTGTTTTTCTGCTGAAGAGTGCATCGGTGATAAGGCCGGCAGCAAGTCCAAGAAACAGGAGAACAATAAAGACCAGTGGTGCCTGCCCGGGAATCATGGTGAGCATGACAAAGGATTCGTCCCCGCTGGTGGCAATCATGGCCGCCACCACTGCTCCCAGGGTAACTTCCCGGTGCGTATACAGGGAAACTACAGCAAAGGCTCCCAGGCAGCCGGGAGTAGCGCCGAGAAAGGAGGCCAGCAGGTACTGTTTCCAGCGGCTGCCGCGCAGACCGTGCTGCCAGATGCCCTGGGAAAAAACGTTAAGGTATTCAATCACCACCATCATCATGAACACAAAGCCGGTAATCATGACGGCGTGTATTGCTGATTGTAGTAATAGAGAGCCCATGTTTATAAGGATATCCTTACACGTCTGTGATAGACCCTTAGCTGCCTCTTTTACCTTTTTACTGGAGGATGTTGATCAGAGCCGACGATGGTAGTTGACAGCACCCTTGGTACGTTTTTTCCACACAAAGAAGGCTAACGCCGCAAATAAAGCAAAACCAACCCCTAATCCCACGAAGAATTTAGTCCAGCCACTCCCATCTGCTGGTGGTATTACCTCATTATTTTGTACAATGGGAACAGCGACCTTGGTCTCGGAAACAACAGTAGTTTCCACTTTTTTTTGTGCCGATTCCGGCTGAGTCGCAGCCACCTTTGGCTCAGGTTTAGATGGAACCATTGCAAAACCCCTGGCCAGTAATTCGGTTGCCTTGGCATCACGAACCTTACGATCCTTGCTGCCCATGACAATGGCAATAATACGTACCCCGTTTTTTTGAGCGGTGGCAGCAATAGAAAAGCCGGCTTTCGTGAAATAGCCGGTCTTGAACCCATCACAACCATCCACTTTGCCAAGCAGATGGTTGTGGGTGCGCATTATAAATTCTCCTCCCCGGAAATCCCTTACCTTGGTTCCGGTATATTTAAACACTTCAGGCCGGTTAGATAGTTCGCGGCATAAGATGCCGAAATCCTGGGCTGTTGTGACATCAACTTTTTGTCCATCAGCCGGCGGCAGGCCATGCACGGAATAGAAATGGGTGTTTTTCATGCCTAATTCCTCAGCCTTCTGATTCATCAGGGCTACAAAACTTTCCTTTGATCCCGCTGCATGGGTTGCCAGGGCAACGGCTGCATCATTGGCCGATTGAACTATCAGGGCAAACAGCAATTCTTCAACAGGAAATTGTTCCTTAGGATCCAGATATACCTGCGATCCACCCATTTTATACGCCTCTACGGTCACCTGGACCGTGTCATCCAGCTGCATAGTTCCCTGTTCAATACGTTCAAGAATGATCAGCAGGGTCATCAGTTTCAAAGCGCTGGCCGGGTATACAGGTGCGTCGGCATTATCGGCAAACAGGGTTTCTCCCGTGTCTGCGTTTAATAATAAGGCAGACGCATAGGGATCTTTGGCAATGGTTTGTATCGGAGTACGACTAGCCCATGCTATCTGTCCAGCCAGAATAACGACAAGAAAACTAACGATAAATTGTTTCATAATTCACCAGATGAATTGGATTTGCACAGTAGGTAATAAGTAGGTGATAGATATTGATTTCAGGGCAAGTGACCCGGAAGGACGCATAACAATTACACAACAGCCCGTTGCAGGTCAACAGCTTTTGTCTGAATTATTAGATTGGGTCCGGGTCACTGCAGTTCACGGTTCTTAGTCAATGCCTCTTTCCTGCAGTGTGTTGGAATACAAATCCTTTTGCTATGAGTTCAGATATTTTTTGACCGTTCTTCGGTCAAGTCCTGTCTTATTGGCCACTTGCTGATAGGTACCGTACTTTCCATACAAATGATTGCAGTACCACCTGCTAAGTTGCGCCATACTCCAATTGCCCTGGTCAAGGTCACGGATGATGGTATCGTATTGATCAGATCTGCAGCTGTTTGTAACAGGTTTATAACTGCCGGAGAGCAGGATGCGGCGGATACTCTGTTCAAGCTCGCGGACATTGCCCAGCCACGGGTATTCCTGGGGCAGGGAGGTGTGCAGGGTATCCAGAACCTGTTGCAGCAGGACAGGTTGAGGGTGGCCGACAATACGGGTCAGCAGGTGATCAGTCAGCAGCTCCAGTTCGCCTGCATCTTCCTCAATTCTTCTGCGCAGTGAAGGGATGGTAATGGTATCAGAGCAGAGGCGGAAGTAAAAATCATCCCTGAACTTTTTTTGCTGCCGCAGCCTGTCAATATCCCTGTTGGTGGCTCCGATGACCCGGCCGGAGAAATGAAATGTCCTGCTGCTGCCTACTGGAGAGAAAATTCGTTCCTGGAGGATACGCAGCAGCTTGACCTGGGTACGGGTCGAGAGTTCGCCGATTTCGTCAAGAAATACCGCGCCATGCCTGCTTGAGCGGGCAAAAACTCCGTCGTGATTTTTAACGGCCCCGGTGAATGATCCACGGGCATGACCAAAGAGCTCGGATTCAATGAGCAGGTCCGGTATCTGCGACAGGTTAACAGCCAGAAAGGCGCGGGTGAAACTTTCCTTAAAACGTTCCTGTTTACGGTCAAAGGGGATAAAACCTGAACGGCCGATGGCAGCTGCGGCTACACCCTTTCCTGTGCCGGTTTTTCCTGTGAGCAGAGTGGAGAAATCCTCCATCCTGTTCCAGAGCAGATCCACATACAGACCGATGTCATGGGTAAAGATGTTATTCCAAAGTCGACTGCGCAGGTGTTGCATGCAGAGGCTCTTTCCCGGCAAGGTGGTGTTGATGAAATAAAAGGCGCGCCGCATCTGGAAGAAAACTGCAATGTAGCGGTCTACCTCCTGCCTGGAATAACCGAAGCCGGACAACTCTTTTATGATCTTTGCGTGGAAATCCAGGTGAACCGGCTCATCTCCGGCCTTGATCTGCTGCCTGATGTGACAGTCAAATTGATCACGATAACTATGGAAAATAATAAAGAGAAACAGCCCGTCAACCAGATGTCTGTCCCGGCCGTCAAAAAGACTGACGTCAGCCCGGTTTGAGTGGATAAATTTGTGTCCACTCTTCCGGGCGACCTCAATAGCAGCATTAAGCAATTTTTCCGGCTTCGTATTCGGGGCCAAGTCTGATATCCTGCTGTCAGCAACGGCACGCTGTCGGGAAAACGGGTTGGCTGTGATGGATTGACGGATTTTGTGTAAAAGTTGTTGCTCCCTGTTTGTCAGCTGTTTTTTCATGTGCATTATTGTACAGTGTGTATGCATAAAATGTCAATACTGGTTTATGGCATACGGTATTGATAGTTTGTAAACTTCTTTATATCAGTATGTTATGTGTATTCTTGAAAATGGCATGATCATTGGATTAGAGACAGTAACAGTGCACTGATTCAAAACAATCAACGATAAAAGAAAGAGATTTCAGTATGACAGAGCAGTTAGCCGGCCACGAACAGATACGGTGGGCCAGGAAACGTTTTATTGCCATGGCCCTGACCTATTTTCTGGGCGTATTTAATGATAATTTTTTCAAGCAGGCTGTGTTGCTGCTTGCCGTTGCCATTGGCATGAACAAGGTCCAGGGTCAGGCGACGATTTTGTTTTCCCTGCCTTTTATCCTGTTTTCCGCCTGGGGCGGCTGGCTGGCAGACCGGTTTGCCAAGAAACAGGTGGTGATCGGGGTCAAGTTTCTCGAACTTGGTGCTATGCTCATAGGTGCTTACGGCGTTTTAACTATGAACTGGAACTTTGTACTGGCTATGGTTTTTCTCATGGGATTGCAGTCAACCCTGTTTGGGCCGGCTTTGAACGGTTCTATTCCCGAGTTGTATCCCAGGGAGTATGTCACTAAAGCTAATGCCTCCTTAAAACTGGTGACTACTGTGGCAATTTTACTTGGTATGGCCTTGGCCGGTTTTGCCCTTGATCAGCACTGGTTTACGACATCCATTCCCTTTGGCAGGGTGCTGGTTGCTTCTGTTGTCGTGTTAATCGGCTTGTTGGGAGTGGTTGCTTCTTTTGGTGTTTTTTCAAGACCGGCCAGCGGCTCTACAACACCCTTTCCCTGGACCGGTCCGCTGAATTCAATCCGGGACCTGGTGCTGCTGAAAAAAGATCCCCTTCTCCTGTTGGCGGTCTGCTGTGACAGTTATTTTTATTTTATCAGCCTGCTGGCTGTGCTGGTGATCAACACCCTGGGGTTGCAGCAGCTTGGCCTGAGCACCTCAGCTACTTCAATCCTGTCTGTATCCTTGATGGTCGGGATTTGTATTGGTTCTTTCATTGCAGCCAAGATCACAAATCATGAGCAGTGGACCCATGTGCTCTTGCCCGGTGCCGCAGGCATGGGAATCAGTCTGGCAGCAGCCGGGCTGTTGGTCTCTTATGGCAACAGTTACCAGTTTCCGATCCTGCTCAGCCTTTTGGTCCTGGCCGGAACATTTGGCGGACTGTTTCTGATTCCGGTGACCTCGTTTATTCAGGTTCGTCCGGAGGCAGACAGTAAGGGCAGGATTATTGGGGTGACAAATTTTATGGCCTTTACCTGTATGCTGCTGGCAGGCATTATTTTTCCGACGCTGGACAATACATTCCAGCCCTCACAGTCCATGTTGCTGCTTGGTATTGTTTCAATACTGGCCGGGATCGTGATCTGGTTTGTTCTCCGTAGAGATTTACAGCTAAATGTTAATGGCTAAGGCCTAACACCTTGGTGTCATCATGAAAAAAATAATAAATCTATTCGTCTTTTTTCTGCTTCGTCTCAGGTATCGCATCAGCTTTACAGGGCTGGAGGCAATTAAAAATGATGGTCATCCCATCCTGTTTCTGCCCAATCACCAGGCCTTGAGTGATCCGGTAATTGTCTTAAGCAGCCTGTATAATCGGTTTGCCCCCCGTCCCCTGGCAGATGAAAACCAGATTGCTCACCCTCTGTTGAGGCCCATGGTCAGCATGCTTAACACGATCATTATTCCGGATCTTTCGATCAGTGGGCGCAGGGCAAAAGATCAGGTGTTTGCCGGTATTAATGAAATCGTGGCAGGACTAAAAAATGGTGACAATATCCTTCTATATCCTTCTGGTCACCTGTGTCGGAGCAACCTTGAAATCATCGGCGGTAACAGTGGTGTGGCCTCTATTGTTCATGAAGTTCCAGATGTCAGGATTGTATTGCTGCGTACCCGTGGCCTGTGGGGGAGCAGTTTCAGCCGTGCAGCCGGTATCCCTTCCTTTATCACAAATGTGATGAGCCATCTAATCAGGCTGCCGGCCAACGGACTGCTGTTCATGCCCCGCAGGGATGTGCATATAGAAGTGGTTGAGTCCGATGATTTTCCAAGAAAGGGAGATAAACAGGAGATAAACCGTTATCTGGAAGACTGGTATAATCAGCAGCCGGACAAAAATACACAGGCACCCTATTTCTGGTGGCAGGGGAGTAACCCGCAGTATCATCATGAGCCCGAGGCGGCAGCTGTTGACCGGGATACCACGGAGATTCCGGCCGCAACCCGCAACCAGGTGCTGGATAAGTTGATAGAACTTTCCGGTATTTCAGGGATTAAAGATGAGGACAGTCTGGCTGCTGACTTAGGAATGGACAGCCTGGTGCTGGTGGAGTTCGGCAGCTGGCTGCAGGAAGAGTTCGGGGTGTCAGCTGCTAACCTGGAAGGACTGCAGACCGTTGCAGACTGTATACTGGCTGCCGGCGGTATCATGCCGGCAATGGGTATGGTTCCTTTGAAACCGGTTTCAGCAAAATGGTTTGACAGGGTACAAGAAAAGACCTTGACTATTCCTGACGGCACAACCATTGCAGAACTTTTTCTTCAACAGGCCCGGAAAAATCCGGACCAGGTGATCCTGGCTGATCAAATCAGTGGTGACAAGAGTTGGCGTCAGCTGATCATGGCTTTGTATGCCCTGTTGCCGGAGATCAGGAAGATACCCGGTAAACGGGTGGGAATAATGATGCCCGGCTCGGTGAGCGCTGTTATCAGCTGGCTGGCGGTCATGTTCAGCGGCAAGGAACCGGTCATGGTGAATTGGACCACCGGCAGCGGCAATATGGGCTACTGTCTGCAGAGTATCGGGGTGGAACAGGTTATCACGGCCCGGGCCTTGACGGATAAACTGGAAGGGCAGGGGACCAGTCTGGATGGGATCGGTGTTTCCTGGGTTTACCTGGAAGAGCTGGCCGGCAAAATCACTGCGGGTCGTAAGATCGTTGCCCTGATCAAGAGCAGGCTGTCCTGGCGTGATTTGCAGCAGGTAGAGATTGCCGAAACCGCAGCCATTCTCTTTACCTCTGGATCTGAAACAAGGCCTAAATCCGTACCCCTGACCCATGCCAATTTCCTGGCCAATGGCCGTGATTTTGCAAAAGTTCTCTCGTTGTCATCCAATGACAGGCTGCTTGGCATCCTGCCGGTTTTCCACTCCCTGGGGCTT
>JAUWLT010000161.1 GCA_030613515.1 Desulfobulbaceae bacterium | reverse complement strand
CCCCCCCCCACCCCCCCCCCCCCCCCCCCCCCCCGCCCCCCCCCCCGCCGCCCCCCCCCCCCCCCACCCCCCCGCCCCCCCCCCCCCCCCCCCCGCCCCCGCCCGCCCGCCGCCCCCCCCCCCCCCCCCCCCCCGCTCCTACAGATAATGGATGTCTAACCAAAAAATAATGACATTGGACATTCGCCTCTAAACATTAACTACTCCGGCAGCACAATCTTCTCTCCGCTGACCAGCTTGTTGATCAGCAGACCGGTCATGATCTTGGGGAAAAAATAGGTGGATTTATGGGGCATGATCTCACCGCTGTCGGCAACGCTTATTACCTGGTCCACCCGGGTCGGATTAAGCAGAAAGAGCAGTGGCGTCTGTGCATCTTCCAGCACACTCTTCTTCACTGCCGTATCAAGGGCCGCATCAGGATCACTGAAGTAGCTGACCAGCTTGTCTTTGACGCATTTCTCCGAGCTCAAACCGAGATAATCATTAATAAGTAGATCAGACAGGACAACCACATCAAGACACTTAAGTACCTCCGGCCTGTCTGCCAGAGAACCGGTTCGTTTAGAGCTTCCTTCCTGCATGCACAGCAGAAAGGCGCGGTCTTCGCCGGCATGATAGACACCAAATGCGGGCATGCAGGAATCCATCTCCGCCTCATCCATCCTGTTTAACACCTCTGCAATCAGGGTCTCGCGGGCACCCACATTGACCTCGGAAACTTGAAACCCGGCACGCATCTTGTCCGTCAACTGATCCGCACTCATGGTTCCCGGCCAGTTGACCAACCTGTGGGCAGGAAGCACGGACAGGCCGGGATCTTCACTTGCGCAGAGATACATCATGATAAAATTATACGGGTTGTCTGCGGGCAAATCAGGATCACGGGCCAGGGCACGCCTGCGGCAGTCAAGGGCGGTGGAGTATCGATGATGACCATCGGCTATATAGACCGGTTTACCGGCAAAAAAACGATGGACACGGGTCAGGGCATCCACATCCGTAACCCGCCAGAGGGTATGGACATTAGTATTATGGTCCTCCACCCGACAGATTGGTTCGGATTCCCGTACCTTTTCCAGCTCTGAAATGACCACCTGCTCAGGGTCCGGATAGATAGAAAAAACCTGGCTGAACTGGGCACGGCACTCCTCCATCAGCTCCAGACGATCACTGATTACACCGGGAAAGGTCTTTTCATGGGGCTTGACAATACCCTCGGAAAACTCGGCCAGACCGACCAGCGCAACCAAACCCTTGCGAGTCATACGTTTGCCGGAGGGATGGGTGTAATCAATAAAGTAGAGATAGATCGCCGGACGATCATCACGAATCAGGACAGCTTCATCCTGCCAGCCGTCAAAACGGCTGCGGGCACGCTGGTAGCGGTCATCATCTCCGGCATCATCCTGGGAGATATTACGCAGATCCAGGTTGATCATGGAGTACGGATTTTTTTCCAGCAACTCAACACCGGCCTCGGCACTGATTACATCATAGGGCGGCGTGACTACGTCCTCTAAATGGACTATTTTCTCAGGATTGTAACGAACCCCCCGAAACGGGGCAACAACAGCCATAAATTTATCTCCCAGGCTCTGGTAAATATGATATTATGTGCTACAGTAATAAACTGCAGAACATTATCAGGTATAGATTCTGGATTGTTTACCATTATCCCGAGAGGGGATGCAAGAAGGTTTTAAAAAACCGTGCGTAACAACGAGGACAGATCATGATCGATATTTTCATAAAAACCCATTTTTCCGGCGGTCACCATTTACGGGATTACCCGGGCAACTGTGAGCACCCGCATGGTCATAACTGGAAGGTCAAAGTCCAGGTCCGAGCCCATAAGTTAGACGAACTGGGCATGGGCATTGACTTCAAGACCCTGAAAAAACATGTGAACCTGGTTATTGACGATCTGGATCACTGCAACTTGAACGATCATCCGGCCTTTCAGGACCGTAACCCTTCGTCTGAGCATATTGCCATGTTCATCTTTGACCAGTTACAGGGTGAACTGACAACGGATCGATACGAGCTCCATTCGGTGCAGGTAAGGGAGACCGACTCCAGCGGGGTCATCTACTCCGGTGACTGACACGTTGCTGGTCTCGGAACTGTTTTACTCCATCCAGGGGGAATCGGTCCGGGCAGGTCTGCCCTGCGCCTTTATCCGGCTCAGCGGCTGCAACCTGCGTTGTTCCTATTGTGATTCCCGCTACACCTGGGATGAACCGGGAAGAGAAATGAACGTTAATCAAATCCTTGCCTGGCTTGAGAATTTCCCCGGCGTAATGGTGGAGATCACCGGCGGCGAGCCTTTGTTGCAGGAAACGGTGTATTCTCTGATTGAACAACTGGTTACCAGCGGTCGTGAAGTACTGCTGGAGACAAACGGCAGCCTGAATATTGAGCGCGTACCGACTGAAGTCGGAATAATCCTGGACCTAAAATGTCCAGGCTCCGGCATGGAGGACCACAACGAATGGCTCAATCTTGAAATACTGAAAACCCGCCGGGAAAAAGGCAGTCGGGATGAAATCAAGTTTGTGCTCAGCTCTGTTCGCGACTTTACCTGGGCAAGCCGGATAGTCAAAAAACACCGGATTACAGGGCTTGTACCGCTACTCTTTTCGCCGGTCATCGACCTGCTGGCCCCTGACAGGCTTGCCCGCCTGATCCTGGAAGAACAATTGCCGGTCAGGCTGCAACTGCAACTTCATACACAGATATGGCCCGAAATTACCCGGGGAGCATAGGTAACCTCAATAACCGTAGGTTACCGATTTCTGTAGGAGCCCTGTCCCCAGGGCGATTGTCGACTGGTCCAGCCATGCTGCCGGCTTATCGCCCTGGGGACAGGGCTCCTACAATACAGGGTTCCTTGAATAATTAGAATTTTCGTTCAAGGTCAAGGCATGCAAGAAAATTTACCACAGGCATATAGTTGATATTCCGAGGATAAATTTTCTTGCATAACGCAGAGATTGGGCGAAAATGCAATTATTCAAGGTGGCCTACAGCCTTGCAGCACCATTTATTAAAAAGTTACGAGTTTATCTCTTCACCACCTGAAACCACTACCTTTTACAAAAAAAATGCCTGAAATTGCATCAACCAAAGTAGCCATTATCGGCCTGGGATACGTCGGTCTGCCGCTGGCAGTAGAATTCAGCAAAAAACTGCCAACCACCGGATTTGATCTCAAGGAGCAACGTATTGCCGAATTACAGAGCGGCCTTGACGTCACCCGTGAGGTCACGAGTGAAGAACTGGCTGCTGCGGATAATCTACAGTTCACAAGCTCGATCGATGATCTGCAGAGATGCAACGTCTTTATCGTGGCCGTGCCCACTCCCATTGACGACAACAAACGGCCGGACCTTCGTCCCCTGCACGGGGCCTCGCGCACCGTGGGTCAGGTGCTGAAACCCGGTGATGTGGTTATCTACGAGTCAACGGTCTATCCCGGGGCAACCGAGGAGGTGTGCATTCCCATCCTGGAGGAGGTGTCGGGACTAAGCTTTAACACGGATTTCTTTGCCGGGTACAGTCCGGAACGAATCAATCCCGGTGACCATGAGCACCGGCTGCCGACCATTGTCAAGGTCACCGCCGGCTCAACGCCGGAAGTCGCCGATTTTGTCAACAATCTGTACGGGACCATCATTACGGCCGGCACATTCAAGGCCAGCTGCATCAAGGTGGCCGAGGCTGCCAAGGTCATTGAAAACACCCAGCGTGATGTCAATATCGCCCTTATCAACGAGCTGGCCCTGATCTTCAATCGTCTTGGAATTGATACCCTGGAAGTGCTTGAGGCAGCAGGCACCAAGTGGAATTTCCTGCCCTTTCGGCCGGGCCTTGTCGGCGGCCACTGTATCGGCGTTGACCCCTACTACCTGACTCACAAGGCGCAGGAGGTGGGCTACCATCCGGAGATGATCCTGGCCGGTCGTCGCCTCAACGACGATATGGGCCGCTACATTGCATCGGAAATCGTCAAGCTGATGCTGAAAAAACGAATCCATGTAGCAGACGCCAACATTCTTATTTTAGGCCTGACCTTTAAGGAAAACTGCCCGGACCTGCGCAATACTAGGGTTACCGACATTATCGACGAACTGACCTTATACGGTGCCAATATCGAGGTCCATGATCCATGGGCAAATCCACAGGAAGCGGAACGACTGTACGGGGTCACCATGATAGAAAACCTGCCGATCAACCACTATGATGCCGTGGTACTGGCAGTGGCGCATAAGGAATTCAAGCAATTCAACAAAGAGGAATTTACTCGGATGTGCCGCCGGCTCTCAATAATCTATGATGTAAAACACATGCTGCCCGATGACCTGACAGACGGTTGTCTGTAAAATAGCACGGGAATGAAGGCAATCCATTTACTTTGTGCCATTAATCAAATACATAAGCATTTTTATCGCCCTGGGGACAGGGCTCCTACAGAACGGCAACCTATTATCACCATTTATTGAGGAGTTACGTTTTATTTCCTGGTAGATTGACCTCCGGCAAGTTCCTTCAGCAATGCATCCGGCGTGATTACCGGCAGTTGACAGGTAAAATCCTTACATACATAGCCGGTGGCATGATTTTCCTGCATAGTCGCAGTCCGGATAAACGGTAATAATTTGCCCAAAAACTGCTGATTTTCACCACCATCGGCGAACAACACTATACGTCCCGGATCATAGACGCTGAACACTGCTGCCATCATCGCTTCCGTGTCCCCTGCCCCCCGCCTGCCTGCAATAACAACCTGGCGCGGTTTTTCCAGGAGTTCCCGGCGCACGGTAAGCATCCGGAACAGGGCCTGAGGATAGGCGTTGATCTGAGCGCTGAAACTATTGATTGTCTTTTCGGCTAACTGCAGCCACTCTTTATTATCCGTCAATCTGCCTAATCTGACAAGGTTTTCCGCGGCAATGGAGTTGGCTGCCGGTTCCGCCCCGTCATAATCGCCTTTCATGCGTACCACGAGGGTGGGGTCCTGCAGGCTGTCAAAAAAACCACCTTCTTTTGCATCCCAAAACAGGGCGATCTGGCTTGTTGTCAGCTCAATAGCCCACTCCAGCCACTGGGGCTCCTGCTCTACCTGATAGAGGTCGACAAGCCCGGCAATGAGAAAAGCGTAGTCATCAAGCTGGCCTGCAATGCCGGATTCCCCCTGCCGGTAGCGGCGTTGAAGCTTTTGTGTTTCCGAGTCAAACAGGTTTTCCCGAATAAAGACTGCAGCCTTACGGGCAGCTTTGGTCAATTCAGGATCATGGAGAATAGCCCCGCCCCGGGCCAGGGCCCCTATCATCAAACCGTTCCAGGACGTCAATACCTTGTCGTCAAGATGGGGACGCTTGCGCTGCTCTCGCTTGGCAAACAGTTTCCGCCGGACCCGCTTTAACGCTTTCTCTATCCCGGCTTCATCCAGTTTAAATTGTTCAGCAGCCTCATGAATCGTGTGCTGCAGGTAAAGAATGTTGCGGCCGCTGAACTCTTTCTGCGGATCAGCCAGGGCATTGCCGTCAAACTCAACCCCGTAACAATAATTAAAGATATCGGCATCAGCTGCGCCCACTGTTCTGACGATATCCTCTTCCGTCCACAGGTAATAGGCCCCCTCACCATGTCCGCCGGTCGTGTATGGATCATCGCTGTCCGCATCCTCGGCAGAATAAAAACCGCCCTCCGGGTCACGCATATCGCGCAGCACATAATCAAATACCCGGCGTGCAAAGGCTGCGTACTGTTTGTCTCCAGTGATCTGAAAAGCGTCCAGATACGAGTCGGCAAGCTGAGCCTGATCATAGAGCATCTTTTCAAAATGAGGTACCCGCCACCGGCCGTCCACCGAGTAACGGTGGAAACCGCCGCCTAACTGGTCATTCATACCTCCCCAAGCCATGGACTCAAGGGTGGCAAGGGCCATATTCCGGGCCTGTTCATTGCCTGTTGCATGCCAGTAGCGAAAGAGAAAAGACAAAACC
>JAUWLT010000140.1 GCA_030613515.1 Desulfobulbaceae bacterium | reverse complement strand
GGGAAACCCCTTACCCATTTTCCGGCTCTCTCCCTGCCTGCGGCCGCCGTGGAGCTTCAGGAGTTTCTGCCGTTGTTTTCCCTTCTGCAGGATAATAAAGTGCCGCTGCTTCGCGGTGAGTACTTTCTGCTTGACAAGAAGGTCGAGAAGATTGTCGCTGTTCAGTAAACCCATAAAAAAATATGATAAAAGTGTTGTATCTGACTGTGAAAAGCTTCAGGTTCTATTTTGCACCTGGAGGAGATGAGAATCAAGGACTTTAAATTATTACCTGTTTTTTATGACCTGAAGCGTCGTTTACCTGGAACCTGAATCCGTGACGAAAAACTGCTTGAACATTGACTATCTAACTGAATCTACAAGTATTTACACGGATTCAAGTGGGACTGTAGTGGAGGACGAGCCCCTGCATGGTTTCAGTAACGGTAAAACCCAATGGTTGCATGAGCTGGAACAGGGGACGACCGAAATAGAACAGCTCCCGGTCAACGGAAAGGACGAATTCCCGGGCAGCCTTGCTGCGAACTGCCAGATCAAGGTTGACCCTGCGAGTCAGCTGCTCAAGGGTATCCTCTTTGTCTGCTACAAGACGATCTGCCAGTTTTGATAACTGTGGGCATGGGCAGTGTTCTTCGTGCAGTTTGACCAAGGGCAGCAGGGAATCGTCAGCAGCAAGCAGGTCAAAACGGCTCAGCAGGTCCCGCCCGGCAATGGCCAGCAGTTCATCAGGACGAGTGCAATCCAGCAGGCCGCAGGCGACGGGACGCTGTGCGTAAATGGTGCAGGCTGACGCCTGGTGATCATAAAACCGGCAGCACCAGTCATTACCCTGGCCCTTAAGCTTGATAAATTCTTTTATTACCGGCTGCGGCAAGTCGGTCAGCGGCTGCAGGGCAAGCTCTCCCCTGCGCACTGTGATCAGGTCCTCAAAGTGCAGCTTCCCGCTGAGAACCAGGTCCAGGTCTCGTGTGTGCAAGGCCGGTCCGCCTTGTTTACAGCAAGAACCGCAACGATTGCAGGAGGTTTTTGATTGATCATCTTTGTCTCCAGTCATTGCTGAAAATTACTGCATTAAGGTGTAAACCGCTATGGTAAAAAAGTTTGCAGATGACAGCTGGCGGTCAACAGATAAACAGCAGCCTGATACTTGTATTTTCCATCAGTCCATCAGCTCGGTACTCAGATAGCGCTCTCCCGTGTCCGGAAGTATAACTACGATCTGCTTGCCTTTATTTTCCAGCCGGTCCGCGACCTTCAGGGCGGCGGCAACGGCAGCACCTGATGAAATACCGCACAAAATTCCTTCTTTCCCGGCGAGGAGACGAGCGGTTTCCATGGCCTCTTCATTGCTCACCTGCACCACTTCATCAATGATTTCCCTGTCCAGAATCTGTGGAATAAAACCGGCACCGCTTCCCTGTATCTTGTGGGGACCCGGTTCTCCGCCGGACAGCACCGGCGAAGCTGACGGCTCCACCGCCACAACCTGCACCTGCGCTTTCTGTTCTTTCAAAAAACCGCCTGCTCCGGTGATGGTACCGCCTGTACCCACGCCGGCAATAAAAATATCCACTGCTCCATCGGTCTGCTGCCAGATCTCAGGCCCGGTAGTACGCTGATGCACGGCCGGATTAGCCGGATTTGCAAACTGGTTGGGCATCCAGCTGTGTTCGGTTTCAGCCAGCAGCTCATCGGCTCGGGCAATGGCTCCCTTCATACCGCCGGAGCCCGGTGTCAGTACAAGCTCCGCACCCAGGTACTTGAGCAACTTCCTGCGCTCCATGCTCATGGTCTCCGGCATGGTCAAAATCAGTCTGTAACCGCGGCTTGCACAAACAAATGCAAGACCTATACCGGTATTACCGGAGGTAGGTTCGATGATTGTTGTGCCGGCTGCAAGCAATCCGTCTGCCTCGGCAGCATCCAGCATGGCCACAGCAATACGGTCCTTCACGCTGCCAAGGGGATTGACTGATTCCAGCTTGGCCAACACCTCCGCTTTGCAGTCAGCCCCGATTTTGCTCAACCGAACCAAGGGTGTATTACCCACACTTCGGGCCAGGTTTTCAAAGATCTGCATTTTTTGTACCCCCTTTTGCGTTCTTACCGATATAAACCAGCTCGGGCTGTTTTAAAATAACCTTGGTATCCGGTTCGATACTCTCTGTCAACCAGACGTTTCCGCCAACTATGGACCGGGTCCCGATCACGGTCTCGCCGCCCAGGATTGTGGCATTGGCATAAATGATGACGTCATCTTCAACGGTTGGGTGGCGCCTGGTATTTTTCAACAGCTCGCCGGCCCCCCTGGGCAAAGAAAGAGCACCCAGGGTCACCCCCTGGTAGATACGCACCCGACTGCCGATAGTAGTGGTAGCCCCGACAACCACACCTGCGCCATGATCAATAAAAAAAGAGTCTCCAATGACGGCCCCGGGATGGATATCAATAGCAGTGCGATGATAGGCATACTCGCTCATGATACGCGGAATAATAGGAACTTCCAGCTCAATCAGTTTATGGGCCAGCCGGTAAACCAAAATGGCAAACAGGCCGGGATAGCTGAAAATCACATCATCTGCATTAACTGCAGCCGGATCTCCTTCCAGGGTGGCGTCAATATCAGATTCCAGCATTTCCCTGATCTGCGGCAGTGCCCTGATAAATTCTCCGGCAATCCGGTGGCTGCGTTCACCGCATTTGGTACAAGTCTGATTATGGCGAAAACAGTCATGACGGATAGCAGAACTGATCTGGCGGGCCAGGTTTTCATAAAAAACGCTCAGATTCCGGCCCAGGTGATATTCCAGACTGGAAGGCTTAAGCATCATGTTAGTAAAGTAGCCGGGAAACAAAATCCGCCGGGCCTGTTGTACCAGGTCCACCACTTCTTCCTTGGACGGAATCGGCACCGGTTCAATATGGCTTGACCATTTTTTAGAGGTAAACCCGTCTACAAGCTGCCTGACCACTGAAGGAATATAATCAAATACCAATTCGGCCGGCTGCACGTCTGAATTACATTCGCCTGAATTGACCTCTTTTTTCCCCATCTTTACTCACTCCTGCCATCATCGGGCTGCACTATGTATTCAAATCAGTCGTCTTTTTATTGATAGTACTATTATCATTGTCATACTGAATACTGGTAATCACACTATTGAAAATCACAATATCAACATACCACATTGTAGCTCACGATGGCTAAAAAAAGAAAGGCTCAAAGCCTTTGCTTCCGTAACACGAAGGAGGGACAAAGCCCTTTTTCCTTTTTCCGACATGTGGCTGCAACTATTCCCGAGTCAGATGACGATACTTGATACGGTGCGGCTGGTCGGCAGCCGAGCCCATCCGTTTTTTATAGTCCAGTTCATAATCTGAATAGTTGCCCTCAAACCAGACCACCTGTGAATCCCCTTCAAAGGCCATGATATGGGTGGCAATCCGGTCCAGAAACCAGCGATCATGGCTGATAATCACAGCGCAGCCGCCATAGTTGTCAAGCGCTTCTTCCAGGGCACGAAGGGTATTGACATCCAGATCGTTGGTAGGCTCATCAAGCAGTAAAACGTTGCCGCCTTCTTTGAGTATCATAGCCAGATGCACCCGGTTGCGCTGGCCACCGGAGATCTCGCCCACCCTGTTTTGCTGGGCAGAGCCTGCAAAGTTGAACTTTGCTACGTAAGCCCTTGAGTTGACTTCCTGGGTGCCAAGCCGGATCATCTCCTGCCCCCCGGAAATGGTCTCCCAGATGGTTTTATCCGGAACCAGATTGTCGCGATCCTGATCGACATAGCAGAGCTTAACCGTCTCGCCGATACGGATGGTACCCGCATCGGGCTGCTCCTGGCCGGTAATCATCTTGAACAAGGTGGTCTTACCGGCACCGTTGGGCCCGACAATACCGACAATGCCGCCCGGAGGCAGAGAAAAATTCAAATTATCCACCAGAATGCGGTCGCCATAGGCCTTACGGACACCTTGTGCCTCAATAACCAGTTTACCCAGCCGTGGCCCGGGCGGGATATAGATCTCCATCTTCTGCACCCGCTCGTTGCTGTCCTGGTTGAGCAACTCTTCATAGCTGCTGATCCTGGCCTTGGCCTTGGTGCGCCTGCCTTTCGGGCTCATCCGGATCCACTCCAGCTCACGCTGCAAGGTACGCTGGCGTTCACTCTCTTTTTTTTCCTCCAGAGCCAAACGTTTCTGTTTCTGCTCCAGCCAGGAGGAGTAGTTGCCCTTCCAGGGAATGCCGCGCCCCCGGTCAAGCTCCAGAATCCAGCCCGCCACATTGTCCAGGAAATACCGGTCATGGGTCACGGCAATAACCGTGCCGCTGTAACTCTGTAAATGGTGCTCCAGCCAAGCCACGGACTCGGCATCAAGATGGTTGGTGGGCTCATCAAGGAGCAGAATATCAGGTTGCTTGAGTAGGATCCGGCACAGAGCAACCCGCCGTTTTTCACCGCCCGAAAGGACGCCGCACTTGGTGTCGGCCGGTGGACAACGTAGTGCATCCATAGCCATTTCCAGGCGACTATCCAGATTCCAGGCGTCCACGGCGTCAAGACGATCCTGAACCTCTCCCTGTCGTTCAATGAGTTTTTGCATGGCATCATCATCCATGGGCTCGGCAAACTTCTCATTTATCGAGTTATACTCCGCAAGCAGATCAACGGTTTCCTGCACCCCCAGTTCAACAATCTCGCGCACTGTTTTTTCCGGATCCAGCAGGGGTTCCTGCTCCAGAAAATCAATGGTAAAACCATCTGAGAGTATGGTTTCCCCCTCAAACTCAGTGTCAACACCTGCCAGAATCCGAAGCAGGGTACTCTTACCGGATCCGTTCAAGCCCAGGACACCGATCTTGGCACCGTAAAAATAGGACAGAGAAATATCCTTTAATACAACCTGATCTTTATACTTCTTACTTACCTTGATCATCGAATAGATGATCTTGTTTGGTTCATTGGCCATTGTTATTCCGTTGTCTAATAGTCATCAAAAGAAATTGCTGTTGAAGCGAAATCCAATACCTTAACAAATTCACAAATTTTTTCAAAAGATCCGCACGCGATCATACATCATAGGAATAAAAATACCGCCGGTAAAAATGGCACGACCAGGCTTAATCAACGCAAGCTGTTCAAGCCGACAAAGCTGCCGTTATTTTCTTCTGCCAACCGGCGCATGAGGGCGGCAAACCGGGTGACATTGGCGTTCGCACCCGGCTGGGTGAACAGGACCGGAAATCCTACGGCATGGATACGAACCCGTCGCCGACCGTCTGCAGATGCGCGGTTAATCGTTGAAACGGTATCGATCACCTGCTGAATTGAGCCGCGGGCAAAGTCATCGCCGAAGATGTAGATCGAGATACGCTTATCCGGGGAATAAAATCTGCGAATGGCACTGGTCACCCCTTCCACCGGGCTGGAGTTGGAAAACGGAGCCCAGGAGCCAAGCCGTTTCAGGATAGCCCTGCGCCGGGCCGGGCTGTCACGTATCCAGCGTCCCGCGTACTGGGAAAACATGTAGTCGCCCATATCGTTTAATACCTGGATACCCTTAACACGGGGATAGATCCTCAGGATCTCGTCCATCTTCGTCCTGACCTGCGGCCAGGCATAGCGCTGCATGGAGCCGGAGGTATCGATAACAAAAATGATGTATTCACTGTCCACCGGTACGCCGCCGATGGTCTGATCCGGGATCTTTTCCGGCGGACTGACCTGCTGCAGTCGTTTCATTTCCTGGGAGAGTTTCTGGCGCGCGCTCTCCATCTGGGCTTCGATCCTGGATTGAACCGTCACATCGGACTGCGCGGCCCGGAACTCACCTCTGATCTTTTCCAGCTCTCCCTGCAAACGGGCAATCTTTTCCTCTTCTTTGGACAACTGCTCCTGCCTGCTGGTCAGTTCCCGGTTCAAAATATCGGTCTGCCCCCGTATCTCATGAAGCTGCTCTTCAAGTTCCGTTACCTGGCCGCTTAGATCAACGCTGATCTTTTCTATGACTAATGGCTCGGAAAAGCGGGAAATGACCAGCAGCAGGATAATTGCCCCAAAACCGCAGGACACCACGTCTAAAAAGGAAAGACTAAAGACCTGTATCTCGCGCCGCCTCTTTCTCATGGCCAGTCCGAGGAGGGGGTGAGAAAGGAACCGTGTGTATCTACTGCCAGCTTCCAGTACAAAACCGCTGCCACCGGATCCCCTTCCATGGGGAAAAGGATGGTATTTACGGGAATCGCCCGGGGCAGCACTCGCAGAGCCTGCTTAAACAACTTGACCCGCCCTGCCCCGGACACACTGGAAGCACGTGGCCTGCTCCTGCCCTGGGTGGGCAGTCCGTCGGTGATCAGCAGGATATTATCCGGTGGCGGCGACATAGCAGCAGCCGCAGAAAACGCATTTTCCAAACTGGTTCCCTGTTCCGGCACCAAGTGGTTTACTGCTGCAACCAGCTTATTCACCGCATTGCTGTCCGTTGCAGCAATCCACTTCCCTCCGCTCTCTTCTAACACCGACTGGGCAGTGGTATTAAAGCCATACACCTGCAGGGAAGAGGAAGGCGGCAGATTGGCCACCAGCCAGGCAACGGTACGCCGGGCCTGTTTCCACTTGGGTGCGGTCCGTTTATCTACCACCTTCATGTTGCGGCGGCGGATCACGTTGACAATGGAGCTGTCCAGCATGGAGGCGGAGCGGTCCAGCAGAATCAGGACCCGCCTGCCGCCAAGCTTGAGACCGGTCAAATACTGGCGATGCCCCTCGCCGGTGAAACGATGCACCTTTCTGCCACGGTCCATGGAGGCTGCCGCCTGCGAACCCATGGCCTTTTTCCGAGCTTCCAGGGCTTTCAAGTCCGATTCCAACTCTTTGACATGCGCCTTGCGTGCCCGGGTAACCCCCTCGGCATCGGCGAGTTCCTGCCTGGACTGTTCAATAGTGGCAAGGACTTCTGCTGACAGTCCCTGGGTGATGACAAGTTCTTTCTCTGTCCGGACCAG
>JAUWLT010000040.1 GCA_030613515.1 Desulfobulbaceae bacterium | reverse complement strand
ATTGCTCTGTGAGGAACTCGGCAGTGAACTTGCTGAAGAAGGATTGACAGGATTTCAAACTCCCATCGATGTTGTCGGTTCACGGGTTCTGGTAACTGTTAATTCCAAGGAGCCTTTTGCCGAACCGGACGACATGAAATTCCTGTGGCGGATATTATATACCGCCGGCGAATCCTGGACCATCTCTTCGGAAAATTGGGAAGGGGTAAACTGGGGTTATTTTTCCGGAGATGATAACGCGATGAAAACCGTTGTCGGCAGGATCGTCGATAACATGAGGAGGCTGCAATGTGAAGTGCTTCTCCTGCCGGAAATCGGTCATGCATACTTTGCAACCCGTTCAGGGTTGAACAGATGGTTTCCGGACGCATTGAATGAATTCAAGATACTGTCGATGTTTGACCTGCTGATAGAGTATCTGAACCAAGGCAGAATTAAACTCGATAACAGCATCCATTCAATGCCTACAACCTACCACGACCCGTGCAATTACGGGCGCAGATCCATGAAAGCATTTGGTAAGGCATATTACGAAGAGGGTCGTATAATTACCAGGGCAGCTTGTAGGGATTTTATCGACATGGAACCAAATGGAGAGATGAACTACTGCTGCGGTGCCGGTGGTGGTGCCTGGGCAATGCCGTTTGCTCAGGAACGGGTGTTTTACGGACGCATGAAGGCGCGACAAATTAAGGAGACCGGGGCAAAGCTTGTTATCGCCCCCTGCCATAACTGTCGTGATCAATTGAGGAGATCCCTGAACCATGAGTATGATCTCGGTATTGAAGTCAAGTGTCTGTGGCAACTCGTCGCCGACAGCCTGGTCATACCGGGTCAGGAGAAAAAAGCCACAAAAGCAGCTGAAGCGAAATGAATGTGAACAGGTTAGAGTTTTCGCGTAGTAGTTGAATGACAAACGTTTGTCCTTGTGACAGGCAACAGGGCGGAGAGTATGAAGCTTATAAACAAATAGGAGACACCTGCCATGCTTAAGATCCAAAAAGTCGGATCAGTGCTGATTGTAGGCGGCGGAATCACGGGTATCCAGGCAGCTCTGGATCTTGCAGATTCCGGATACCATGTCTATCTGGTTGAGAAATCCGGCGCCATTGGCGGTGCCATGGTTCAGTTGGCCAAGACCTTCCCGACCAATGACTGCTCGATGTGAATTATCGCGCCGAAACTGGTTGAGTGCGGTCGGCACTTAAATATCGAGTTGATGACACTGAGTGAAGTTGCCGGTATCTCAGGAAAGGCTGGTGACTTTCAGGTTACCATAAAAGAACATCCACGCTATGTGGATATGGAAAAATGTATTGCCTGCGGCCAGTGTGCGGCAGAATGTCCCAAGAAAGTTGACAGCGAGTATGATGCTGCCGCCGGCAAACGGACGGCAATCTATGTGAAATATGCCCAGGCGGTTCCGCTGAAGTACCAGATTGATGCAGAGAATTGTCTCCGTTTCAAGAAAGCGGGATCCTGTGGAGTATGTGAGCAAGTCTGCCCTGCAGGCGCTATTAACTTTGACGACAACGAGAAAAAACATGATGTCAATGTCGGCGCCATTGTTCTGGCTCCGGGTTTTACTACCTTTGATCCTGCCAGGGTTGGTGTATGGGGATACGGCCGTTATCCGAACGTGGTTACCTCCATGCAGTTTGAGCGATTCCTGTCATCTTCCGGGCCAACCGGGGGACAGCTGATCAGGCCGTCGGATGGCAGGGAAATCACTAAGATCGCCTTTCTGCAGTGTGTTGGTTCCCGTGATGAGCATAAATGCGGGAATGGCTACTGTTCATCCGTCTGTTGCATGTATGCCATTAAGGAAGCGATGGTGGCCAAAGATAAGGTGCCGGATCTGGAGGCTTCCATTTTTATGATGGATATGCGGACCCACGGCAAGGGCTTTGACCGCTACTATCAGCGTGCGCAAAATGAAGTAGGGGTCCGCTTTGTTCGCTGTCGCGTACATGGCGTTGAGCCGCAGGGTGAAAGTGGCGACCTGCGACTTCATTACATCAATGAGCAAGGCAGACAGGTTGAAGAATCTTTTAATATGGTGGTCCTGTCTGTGGGGTTGGAGATTCCTGAACATGTCAAGGTGCTGAGCGACATGGCAGGGGTAAGGTTGACCAATAACGGGTTTGCTGCAACCTCTGATTTCAGCCCGGTATCAACTTCAAAGCCGGGTATCTTTGCCTGTGGTGTTTTTGCCGGACCCAAGGGTATCCCGCAGTCGGTTGTGGAAGGCTCTGCAGCTGCCGCAGCAGTTGCCGACATCCTGGCTCCTGTTCGCGGAAGTCTGGCCCTGGAGAAAATCTTCCCTCAGGAACGAAATATTGCAACTGAAGAGCCGAAAACCGGTATCTTTGTCTGTCATTGCGGCTCTAACATTGCCGGTGTAGTTGATGTTGAAGCGGTAGCCGCCTATGCCCAGACTTTGCCCGGTGTCAGTCATGTTGAGCGTAACCTGTTCAGCTGTTCCCAGGATAGTCAGGATCAGATGATGCAGACCATCAAGGACAAGGGACTGAACAGAGTTGTTGTCGCTGCCTGTACTCCGCGCACCCATGAACCGTTGTTTCGCGAAACCCTGAAATCTTCCGGACTGAATGAGTACCTGGTCGAAATGGCCAATATACGGAACCAGGATTCCTGGGTTCACGCCTCCGATCCTGCCGCCGCGACCACCAAGGCGAAAGACCTGGTGCGTATGGCTGTTGCCAGGGTCAGCAGGCAGATTGCACTGCAGCAGGTATCAGTTCCGATCAATCCAAAAGGACTGGTCATTGGCGGCGGTATTGCCGGTATGACTGCGGCACTGAACATGGCTGAACAGGGATTTGAAGTACACCTGGTGGAAAAAACCGAAACCCTGGGTGGTATCGCCCTCTACCTGGGACACACTTGGTCGGGAGAGTCGATTCAGGACAAAACTCGAAAACTGATCGAGCAGGTCAATCAGAACGAAAATATCAGTATCCACAAAGGATGTGAGGTTACAGGTGCTAAGGGTTTTGCCGGTAATTTTACAACAACGATAGCGACAAAGGACGGCATGACCGAGACCATTGATCATGGTGTTGGTATTGTTGCCACCGGTGCCCGACCAATGCGGCCAAATGAATATGGCTATGGCCGGATTCCCAACGTTGTGACCGCACTTGAATTTGACCGTCTGTTCAAGTTAAAGGAAAAGCATGTTGCCAGGGCAAAATCCTTTGTTTTTATCCAGTGTGTCGGTTCCCGTGAGGGGGACAGGATGTATTGCTCCAAGGTGTGCTGTACCCATTCGGTTCAGTCAGCGATTGAACTTAAACAGGAAGATTCCTCGCGTATGGTCTATATCCTTTATCGAGACATAAGAACCTATGGCCAGCGCGAAGCCTTGTATACGAAGGCCAGGACTCTCGGTGTTATTTTCATTAACTATGAACTGCACGGAAAAGCACAGGTCAGTGAGGAGCAGAAGCAGGTCAACGTCGAGGTGTGGGACCATGTTCTCCATCGTCCGCTGAGAATAAAGGCGGATATAGTTGTGCTGGCCTCGGCCATAATTGCTAATCCGGATGCGGAGAAACTGACCAGGCTCTACAAGATACCACTTGATGGGGATGGTTTTTTTCAAGAGGCGCATGCCAAAATGCGTCCGGTAGATTTCGCCACTGATGGTATGTTCGTCGCAGGGCTTGCCCACTATCCCAAACCGGTGGAGGAGTCCGTGGCCCAGGCACTTGCCGCTTCTGCACGGGCGGTAACCCTGCTGTCCAAGACCCATGTCAGTCTTGACGGGATCAAGGCCGAGCCGGATCCCGACCACTGCGACGGCTGCGCTTTGTGCATTGATGTTTGCCCGTTTGGTGCCATAACGCTCATTGATCGACAGCCCAGGGAAGAGGGCGGTCCAGTTACCAAGTATATTACAGTGAATACCGTGCAGTGTAAGGGATGCGGCATTTGTCAGGCTACCTGTCCCAAACGCGGTATCATTATTCAGGGCTTTACAATGGATCAGATCAGCAGCCAGATTGAGGCAGCACTGGCCGTCTGATAAGCAAATTGAAAATAATTTAGGGGTAGATCAATGAGTTATGAACCAAAAATCATAGCGTTCTGCTGCAACTGGTGCTCATATGCTGCAGCTGATCTTGCCGGTTCTTCCAGGTTGCAGTATCCTCCAAATATCAGGATTATACGTGTGATGTGTTCAGGGATGGTTCATCCTGAATTTATACTGGAAGCTTTGAACAAGGGTGCAGATGGTGTCATGATAATGGGTTGCCACCTCGGTGAATGTCATTACCTGGATGGAAATCATATAACGATGGCCCGATTGGACATGATTGTCGAACTTCTTGAGGATTTCGGCTTTGAAAGTGAACGATTGAGTGTAACCTGGTTATCCTCGACGGAACCTGACAAATTTGTCAAGGCGGTTACTGAAATGACAGAGCGTGTCAAAAAGCTGGGTCCCGTACAAGGTGAGGTTCAGACAGCATAGGGGAAGTTGATATGGGTGTAACTACTGCTTTAGAAGCGTTAAGCTCCTGTTCCGGGTGTGAAATAGCTATCCTGAACCTTGGCGAGGCCCTTATCCCTCTCTTGACCGAGCAGATCGATATCGTGCATGCTCCTATCCTCATGGATCATAAATATTATGGTCAGTGCGGCGATGGAGGCAAGTCGTTGCAGATTCCCGAGGCTGTGATCGGTATCGTTTCCGGCGGCGTGTCCAATGAAGAGCACATCGAGGTCCTTCAAGAGATGCGGAAAAAGTGCAAGGTTCTGATCGCGCTTGGTTCCTGTGCCACCCAGGGCGGTATTCCAGCCCTGATGAACGGCCAGGATTCTGAGCAGAGCTTTGATGCAATTTTTCAAACGTTGTCAACGGATCCTGGAGCCGGCAGGCCGGACCGGATTGTGCCGAAATTGCTGGACCGGATCTATGGGCTGGACGAGAAAGTTGTAATTGACCTGCAGCTACCGGGCTGTCCGCCAAATCCGGCACACATTGCCGAAGTAATCATGTCTGTATTGGAAGATCGTGAACCGGTACTACCCACCAAGAGTGTCTGCGACACCTGTCCGACCCGCAGGCAAGGCAAAGGTGTGGTCGATACCGTGAAACGTTTTGTTGAAAATGCAGACTTTGACCCGAACAAACCGATCAGCGATATGCGCTGCCTGCTTGAGCAGGGCTTTATGTGTATGGGGCCGGTAACTCTAGCGGGTTGCGCTAAGCGTGGTGTACCGGCCTGTATTGAAGCGCGTGTTCCATGTCGTGGCTGTTTTGGTTCTGTGCGTCCAAAAGGCAACCAACTGCTGGATATGATGAATGCCCTTGCCAGTAACGGGATTGATTGTATGTCCGTTGTTGACCGTCGTTCAATCCAGCGGTTCTGCGGGGCGCACGGTAATCTGAGACCAAAGAAAAAATCGGCGGTGAAGGAGGTGTAATAATGGGTAAGGTGTTAACTATACAGCCGGTTACCCGCATTGAAGGACACGCCCGTATCTCCATTTATCTCAACGACGATGGAAATGTTGAAGAGGCCTACATGAGCCTGATGTCGTTGCGCGGTTTTGAAAAGTTCATTGAAGGACGACCTGCTGAGGAAGTGGTCCGCATTGTTACCCGTATCTGCGGTATTTGTCCGTGGATGCATCACACTGCAGCAAACAAGGCTGTGGACGGTTGTTTCGGCGTCACCCCGACTTTGACTGGTCATAAGTTACGTGAGCTATTGCAGGTAATGGCGCATATTAACGACAAAATCCTACATTTCTTTTTTTTGGCAGCGCCGGATTTCGTTCTGGGACCCGATGCTGATTACTCGGTAAGAAATGTCATGGGTGTTGTCAAGGCGGCGCCTGAACTGGCGACCCGGGTTGTCAAAATGCGTCAGCTCGGCCAGATGATGATTGATCGTTTTGCCGGTAAGGCAATTCATCCCATTGCAGCTGTTGTCGGTGGTTTTTCCAAACCAATGCTTGAATCAGAGCGTACCCGGCTACTGAAAGATGCTCAGATCCTACTCGATTTCAGCCTGTATGCTCTTGATTATGCCAAAAACAATGTGTTCAACAAGTATATTGATGTTTTCAGGGAGCTGGGGGTTATTAACACCGGATTTCTTGGTACTGTTGACCGTGCTGACGGCTCTTTCAGGCTATACGACGGCAGGCAGCGTTTGATGAAGACGGATGGTACTTTTGTTGACTTTGAAGGCGATGATTATCTTGATTACATAGGGGAGCATGTTGAGCCCTGGAGCTATGGCAAGATGCCCTATGCTAAATTCTGGAATGAAGGGTTCTCCCTTGACCTGGATGCACCGAAGGGTATCTATCGGGCCAATACCCTGGCGCGTATCAATGTTTGTGACCAGATGGCCACCCCGAAAGCTCAGGAAGCACTTGAGGAGTTTCGCAGTGAATTCGGCCGTCCTGCCCAGGCGACCCTGCTGTACCACTACGCCCGTCTGATCGAGCTGGTTTACGCCTGTGAGCGCATTATTGAGCTACTCAACTGGGAGGGTATCACTGATACAAAGGTTCGGGCCAAGGTGGAACCGAAGGGAGGAAGGGGCGTTGGTGTTGTCGAAGCTCCCCGCGGCACCCTTATTCATGACTACACCACCGATGAAAACGGCTGTATCAAAGAGGCTAACATGATTGTCGGCACGACACACAACATCGGCCCGATGAATATGAGTGTCAAGCAGGCAGCAACATCGCTGATCAAGGACGGCAATTACGATGAGACTATTCTGAATAAGGTGGAAATGGCGGTTAGAGCCTACGACCCCTGAATGTCCTGTGCAACTCACCGTCTGGATGGCGGGATTCCAATGGTACTGGAAATTGTTGATGCAAAAGGTAAATTGATCGATACCATTGCTAACTGATATAATGGAGATGCGGCATGGCGGAAAACAGAACCAGACCAGGTCGGCCCCAGGTACGTGCGGAAAATCCGCGCGGAGCCTGTGGCAATATTGACCATATGACCATTGATGAGTTGAAAGCCCGTGCTGTTGGTGAAAATTTTGATGGCAGATGCCCGGCCTGCGGTATGTTTCATCTTACCAGATCAGACATTGAAATGATTGAGTCTGAAAAAATCAGTGAGACTGAACATTATACTGAGATGAAAAAGGAGGCTGAAGAAGCCTGAGATCAAGTAGTATTGGGTGGTTAATTCATAATTGTTCAGACTCAATCAGACAACAGCGGTTATCAATGTATTATCAATTCCGACACGTACACTTACAGGCTACCTTGAAAAATTGTATTTTCGCCCAATCTCTGCGTCATGGCAAAATGAAAAATGCTCACATATGACTAATATGCTGCGCTTTTAATTTCCTCTGTTTCTTGGAGTCTTCGCTTACCTGAACTCAAACGGAATATCTAATTTTTCAAGGCACCCCGATGATTTGGTTAGGGCAGCGGCCAAGAGCTGTTTGTATCAAATTCAGGGACACCGGGTCGAGTTTACCGGTGCATGCCCGGACTGTCAGCAGAGCCTGGGAATCACTGCCATCCAGTAACTCTGTAGGCACATAATTTTTAATTCAGATTTTCAGTCCCTTCCTGTGTCTGAAAATCTGGATGGAGATCTCTTAACAAAATTTTTTGCGATCCATTACCAAAACTCCTTGTAATGAAGGTTTTTCGTAAAGCATAAAAATAAATTTCCTTAATTACAATATGTTATAAAAATTAAGCTCCGTATAGTGCCATACGAAACTTTTTTGCCCGTAACTTCTTGACAAAAAACAACAAAATAAAAGATGTTGTGCCATGCGGACATTTAGGTGCAGATTAACCTATTGAAATTATAGAAATTCATAAAACGTATCCACAAAGTTGGGTTAGGAGATATTCAGAAATGAAAGCAATTGTGTTGGGCATGGGGTTACAGGGAAGGGCGGTCATTCATGATCTGGAATCGAGCAGCCTGATCACCGAAATTATTGCCGCTGATCTTTTTGCAACTGAAAGTAGTCTGGCTGAAGCGGATGATTACCTGGCAGAAAGAGGTTATTCAAAAACCAAAGCTCTCAGACTTGATGTCTCAATGGCAAAACAGTTGGCAGGAAAATTTTTTGAAAGAGATATTGATGTAGTTATCTGTATGCTGCCCATTCAGCTGGCACTGACAGCAGCCAGGGCCGCTCTTGATGCCGGAATTCCTTTTGTAAGTTCAAATTATACATACGATTTGAGTGTGCTGGACGATCCGGCAAAAGAAAAAAACGGGATTATTCTTCCTGAAATGGGACTTGATCCGGGGATTGATCTGATTCTGGGGCGTTTAGCTATGGATGAGCTGGATGTGGTTTATGGTATCAACTCCTATGGCGGTGGAATACCTGCACCTGAATGTGCGAATGACAGCCCGATCAAATATAAAATATCCTGGATTTTTGACCGGGTTCTTGATGTTTATGTCCGTGAAGCACGGTTTATTAAAAACGGCCGGCTTCATGTTGTGCCCGGCAATGAAATTTTTAAGGAAGAAAATGTTCATGAAATTGAGTTTCCCGGTATTGGAGTTGTGGAAGCATATCTTAATGGAGATTCCGAAAGATATGTGAAAATCTTCGGGCTTGGCAATGAACTGCTGGAAATGGGTCGTTATGCTTTGCGGTGGCCGGGACATTCAAAATTCTGGCGCACGATGGTGGAACTCGGCCTGCTTGACGACAATCCGATCACAATAAATAAGACTGATATTTCTCCTCGCTCCTTTCTTGCCAAGTGTTTAACTCCCAAACTTCAATATAAAAGTGACGAAAAGGATGTTGCTCTGTTGAGAGTTGAGGCATGGGGCCTCAAAGATACTAAAAAAGTGAAGGTCACCTATGACCTGATCGATTATCGGGATCTTGAAACCGGGCTTTTTGCGATGAACCGTACCGTAGGATTTACAGCCGGTATTGGTGCCCTGATGATTCTTTCCGGCAAAATTACCGGGACTGGTGTTCTGTCGCCCGTACGTCATGTTCCTCCCCATGAATTTATTAAAGAGGTGGAAGCTCGGGGGATGCGTGTCGATTATACGATCGAGAAGATGGATTGAGGCAAGCATGAAAAAAATTGCAATTCTCGGTGCCGGGTTTGTTACCAAGCCTGCTGTCGATTACTTCATTGATCGGTGCGGATATGAAGTGATTGTTACCTCGCTGAAAAAATCGGAAGCGGAAAAGATAGTTGGAGGGAGGACGGCCGGCAAAGCTATCGCCTGGACGATAGACCAGAGGGATCTCCTTGATAGTTTTGTCAGTGAGGTCGATCTGGTTATGAGTATGATCCCTCCATCAATGCATATTCCGGTCGCAAAATCCTGCCTGAAACACCGGAAAAATATGGTGACCACTTCATATATTAGCCCCCGGATGGATGATTTGAGTGGACAATGCCACGCTCATGATATCCTGATTTTAAACGAGATCGGAGAAGATCCCGGGTTGGATAATATGGCTGCCAAACAGATGATTGATCTGGTGAAGGCCGAGGGAGGGGAAATTACCAGTCTCACATCCTATGGTGCAGGACTCCCGGCTTTTGAGCACAACAATAATCCTTTTGGCTACAAATTTTCTTGGAGCCCTAAAGGAGTACTGTTGGCAGCGCAAGCACCGGCCGCTTACCTCAAAAACGGGAAAAAAGTGGAAGTGGTTGCCGGGGATCTGTTTGATCACCATTGGCTTGTCGATTTGGAAGGTGTGGGGACTTTTGAAACATACCCCAACCGTGACTGTACACAATACCTGAAATGTTTCGAGCTTGGTGATGATATCTCACTTTTCAGAGGAATTTTGCGTTTTCCAGGATGGTGCAACACGATGAGAAGTATGGCAGATCTTGATCTTCTTGACGCAGCGGATGAAAAAGATTTTGAGGGAAAAACCTATGCACAGTTCATTGCTTCCCTTATAGGAGAAATTGAAGAAATAGGGAAAAAATATTCCGAAACTATTTTGTCTAAAACTGCAAACTTTCTCAAAGTTAAAGCCAATTCTGATCTTATTAATAAAATGCAATGGCTAGGCCTTTTTGATAGCCGGGAAATCGCAATAGCAAAAGGAACAAACGCAGATGTTTTAGTGGATTTAATGATGAGCAAAATGTCTTATGGCGAACTTGAAAAAGATATGGTTATTGTTCATGCTGAAATCGTAGCCGAATTTTCGAACCGTAGAGAAAAAAGGATTTCAACCATGCTGGTAAAAGGGGAGCCCGGCGGAGATTCCGCGATGTCAAGGGCTGTTTCTCTGCCTGCAGCTATTGCCTCAACATTAATCCTAGAAGGTAAAATCAAGGCAAAAGGCATACAACGTCCAACCCTTCCAGAGATTTACCAGCCTGTGTTGAAGGAGATGGAGGCTTTTGGTTATAATTTTGTTCATAACACCATAAAACTGTAAATATCAAGTGAGACGATACGAAAAAACTACACCTTGAAAAATAAAACAAATTGTGTCATTATTTTCCCATAAAGTGGCTAAAGGGGTTAAATATGACACAAAGCAATTTGACACGCAAAGGCCTTCCGCCCGAAATCGCTGACACCATCACCGTTTTGGGGGAACATATCAGGATTGCCAGAAAAAGACGCAACCTAACCATGGCGGAAATGTCCTCACGCATGTTTATCACAAGAAAAACCTTAGCAAGGCTGGAAAAAGGAGATCCAGGAGTATCCCTGGCTGTTTTCACCTCCGCACTTTGGGTTCTTGGCCTTGACGACAACTTGAAAAACCTCGCTGAACCGACACAAGATACAATCGGAATTTTTCACGAACAAAAGAAACTCCCCAAACGGATCAGAGCTGTCAGACAACACGATGAGCTCGATTTTTGAGAGGGGAGACTGTGCCGGAAAGAAAACTAACCGTATTTATCTACCTGCCGGGAGAAACAATTGCGGTTCCTGCTGGAATTTTCACCCATGACAATGAATTAACTCTGGGCACATTTGCCTATGGTCGCCGTTATCTTAAACGAGACAACTGCCTGCCGGTAGACCCCGTCGCCCTGCCTTTAGGAAGACCGCCACGGGAAGTTATAATTAATGGCGGTTTGTATGGATCATTCCGGGACGCTGCGCCTGATTACTGGGGAAGATTGGTGATTGCTGCTGAGTCCAGGACTGCCCCGGAGGCAATGTCGGAATTTGATTTTCTCCTGGCGGCTAATGCGACCAGGACAGGCAATTTGGATTTTCGCCTGAGCCCAGAGGATCCAGAGCCGGAACTTGTTCCTCCTGGTTTTAATCAGCTGGCCGATATCATTACTGCTGCCGCAGAAATAGAGTCTGGAAAACAGACATCTCCTCATTTGCTCCAACTTCTCCGCCAAGGAAGCAGTATGGGAGGAGCTAGACCAAAATGTACCGTGGAATGGCAAAATTCATTGTGGATTGCAAAATTTACAGCCAAGGGGGACAGCATCAATATTCCCCGGCTGGAATATGCCACCATGACCCTTGCCGGGCAGTGCGGAATCAATGTCCCGGAAATGCATCTGATTCAGATAGGCCGGCAGGATGTATTTCTCATCAAGAGATTTGACAGAGTAAGAGCCCAGCAGGGTTGGTGCAGATACGGTTTCCAAAGTGGTCTGTCTCTCATGCAATGGGATGAAGGAGAGCGGCACAACTGGGCCTATCCAGCTATTGCCGGACGCTTACGACGATTCATGGCTGCGCCCCATATCCATGAATTCTATCGCCGCATGATTTTTAATATCATGGTGCGTAACACCGACGATCATCCACGCAACCATGGCCTTCTTGTCAGTGGAGATACGATCATTCTTTCCCCTGCATATGACATCGTGCCCTCGCTTACCCGGGCCGGAGTCGGCACTGATTTTCGCCTGGCAATGTCCATTGGTGATCAGGGGAGAGAGGCCCTTCTAGTCAACGCAATAAGTCAATCAGAAAAATTTGGGCTCTCAAAAGAGAAGGCTGAAGAGATTATTATTGATGTAAGCAAGAATGCCCGGAAGTGGCAGGAACATTTTGCAGGATGCAAATTCACAGAAGAAGAAATAGACACATTACAACCATCTTTTAGCATGGTGGAAAAATATGAGTAGCTTTATTGATTGTTTTTCTGATCGCTGCGACAAAACAAAATCAAAACATAAAATGTGGCCATAATGACCGACCAAAAGAAAACTGAAAAAACCTCAGCTAACGACTCCTTCTTTTTTGATCAGGAGCAATTACAAGCAATTGCCGGAAAAACCATTTTCTGCCATGGCCTTCAAGACCACAAAGAAAACCGTGTGATGGAAATTGATCAGGATCGGGAGATTCTCTGGGGACAGGTGGAGGGAGATAATCCTGACATCCCGGAGAATGTCACTCTCCGCATAACTGAAGATGGTCTTTCTTTTTCCTGTGATTGCGGCGAAACAAATGAAACCGAAGTGTGTCGTCATGTTGTGGCGGTTCTCTGTAACTATGCGGATCAATGTGGAGAAACCGACAAACTGCTCACTGCCACTGACAGTGCAATTAAAAACCGGATCAAACGCGGACGTTCTGAGGTGGAAGTTACCTGTTTAAGCGGTGAGCAGTGGTTCGGTTCCTGGCGAGCATCTTCCCTTGGCAGTACGTCTGCCTTTCCGCGTAGTTATCGGGTGAGTATTCGCAGCCTCCAGCAACGCGCCAATTTTTGCAGCTGTCCGGATTATGCAGGCAATCAGCTTGGTACCTGTAAACATATCGAAGCTGTGCTCCACAAAATCGGGAAACATCCGCAATATGACCAGTTCAAGAAAAAGCCGGCACCTTTCCCCTATGTGTATCTGGCCTGGGATGTAGACGATGCACCACAGCTTATGCTCCATCGCCCCACGGACATGGCAGGAGATCTAAACACTCTTCTCGAGACTTTTTTCAAACCGTCCGGTCATTATAAAGGCCGACTACCCGATGATTTTTTCCGCCTCATGGATCTTGTTGAAACTCGTGATGATATCCATTTAGGCGAAGATGCAATCACATATGCAAGACAGATCGCAACAGCTGCAAGCCACAAACAAAGATCTGTTGAAATAACAAAGCAAATCCAGGCCACAAACAGAATACCCGGTGTCAAAGCACGCCTTTATCCTTATCAGGTTGAAGGAGTTGCCTTTCTTGCCGGTACCGGCCGGGCACTGCTTGCAGACGATATGGGGCTGGGCAAAACCCTGCAGGCCATCAGTGCGGCAGTATGGCTACAAGACCATGAAAGTTTGAAAAAAACACTCATCATCTGTCCGGCATCACTTAAACATCAATGGGCTCGGGAAATAGAAAAATTCACCAACCTGGACACACAAGTAATCCAGGGAACGCCCCCACAGCGCGATGTACAGTACCGTAGAGATTGCAGCTTTTTTATCCTCAATTACGAATTGCTCCTGCGCGATCTCAGCCTTATCAATGAAGTTATCAGCCCGGATCTTGTCATTCTTGATGAAGCCCAGCGCATTAAAAACTGGAGAACAAAAATTGCAAGCGCTGTAAAGCTGATTCCTTCCCGCTACGCTTTTGTCCTCACCGGAACACCCCTGGAAAACCGGCTGGAAGATTTGTACAGCCTGATGCAGGTGGTTGACCCCAAAATTTTAGGCCCCCTGTGGCGATATATCATCGATTTCCATGTCACAGATGACCGGGATAAAGTGCTTGGGTATCGTAATTTATCAGTCCTGCGCCAGCGTCTTGAACCGGTCATGTTGCGCCGGGATCGACGGATAGTCAGTGATCAGCTGCCTGATCGTATTAGCACCCAGATAGATGTAGGGATGACGGAAAAGCAGGTCGAACTGCACGATTCAGCCATGAGCGCAGCCGGTCAGCTGGCAAATATTGCTAAACGACGGCCCCTGACGCCCACTGAACAAAACCGGCTTATGGCAGCTCTACAGCAGGCAAGAATGGCCTGCGATGCTGCAGGTCTCGTGGATAAAGAGACTGAAGGATCACCAAAAATTGACGAACTGGCCGACATCCTGGAAGAAGTCTGCCTGCAATCCGGTTTAAAAGTTGTGATTTTTTCCCAATGGAAAATGATGACTAAAATGGTGGAATCCAGGCTGAGACGCATGGATATTGGCTATGTCAGTCTGCATGGTGGAGTACCTACAGCCAAGCGTGGAGACTTGATGGATAGTTTTCAACATGATGACAGTGTCCAGGTCTTTCTTTCCACCGATGCCGGTGGTGTCGGGCTCAACCTGCAGAGTGGTTCTGTGCTGATTAACCTGGATGTACCCTGGAATCCTGCAGTTCTTGAACAGCGTAATGGAAGAATCCACCGTCTGGGGCAAACCAGAACTGTGCAAATTATAACAATGGTGGCCATAAATTTCTACGAAGAACATGTTCTCTCCCTGCTGCATGGTAAACAGGATCTGTTTGATAATGTTATTGCCGAAGATGCTGACCAGGACGTGGTTGGAGTCTCTAAAAAACTGCTGGAAACCCTGGTGGAAGATTTAGCTGACAGTCCATCTGAGGCCGCCGACAAAAAAGCAATGGGCAGCAGTGAAGAGAGTGAAACTGTTTTAGACAATCGCGCTCTGGACATCGAAAAATCAAGCGATAGCCACACTAATGCCATGGAGAAGGAAATAACAATAATTATCGAGAAATTACAACAGGCATTCGGTGCACGAATTGAACGTATTCTCGGGTCCGGCGGTGGCCTTCTTGCGGTCCTGGATCAGGTTGGAGCAGAAGAAGACCGGATTGTTACAGACCTTTCTGAAAAAATTCCTGTGGCAGTCATTGACCTGCGCACTCTGGCAGGACTTGAACGGCTAGGTAGTGGTTCACCGGTGGCTGAAAGCCATACCTGCTATGATGCGACAGAGCAAAATAGTGAACGTACAACTCCCCGATTACTTATTCTGGCTACAGAAAAATTAAAAGCCGCAACAGTACTAATTGAACAGGACTGCCCAAGTGCTGCCATAGAGTTACTGGTATCTGCCTTACTGGCCGCATCTGCCGGAAGAGCAGAACTTGCAGCTCCTGTCACCTCTCAGGATGCCGGTGTCTGGATCTACAGTGAAGCCCTGCCCAAAGGGTTGTTGACCCAGGACGAAGCCGCACTCATCATGCGTGCCATATCACTTTCACAATCTCCATTGGTACCGGAAACCCTGCTTACTGAGTTGAGTCTGGACGTGGGAAGTTTTGTCAACCGAACATGAATTATAAACGTAACTATAAAAAAACATTGAGTAAAACAATATGATAAAAACCGTTGGTATTCGCAGAGAAGATAAAAATAAATGGGAAAGAAGAGTTCCTCTTGTTCCAAGTGATGTATCAGAATTACGTGAAAAACATGGGATAAAAACTATCATTCAGCCATCAGAAATCCGTATTTTCAGTGACGAGGAATATCGAAGAGCCGGAGCGGAAGTAAGTGAAGATTTGCAAGCGGCTGATGCTGTTTTTGCAGTTAAAGAAATTCCACTTCATCTGCTGGAGCATGGGCAAACATACCTGTTTTTCTCCCATACGATAAAGGGTCAACCATATAATATGAAGATGTTGAAAAGGTTGATGGAACTTGAATGCAACCTTATCGACTATGAACTCATTGCCGGCAGGAAAAATAACCGTTTAATAACATTTAGCCGCTATGCTGGATTGGCGGGATTGATCGAAACCTTGCACGCCTTTGGCAGGAAAATGAAGTTGAACGGATATGCGACACCGTTTGCAGAAATACAACAGGCGTATCAATACGACTCCCTGGAAAAGGCAAAAAATCACATCCGAAAAATTGGGGAGATGATCTCAGAAAATGGCCTGCCAAAAGAGTTAGCACCTCTGACAGTGGGATTCTTAGGGTATGGTAATGTGTCAAAAGGTGGTCAGGAGATGTTTGATCTTCTGCCTTATAAAACCATTGAGCCAAATCAGCTGGAACACTTGATGGGGGAGGGGGAAGTTGCTGCAGATAAT
>JAUWLT010000014.1 GCA_030613515.1 Desulfobulbaceae bacterium | reverse complement strand
CTGCGCCGGCCTCACAATCTTCGCGGTACGGGTTAATGGTCAACACCGGGCAACAGGCGGTCTTGACTACCTTGTCGGCCACACTGCCGAACATGACACGCTCAAGACCTTTATACCCATGGGTTCCCATTATAATCAGGTTACAGTTATTTTCTTGTACATACTGGAGGATCTCATCCGTCACATCTCCGGTCAGGACCTTGCTGTGCAGATCGCTCACCCCGGCAGCGGTAATAGCCTTTTTGTTGGCCTCAACAAACTCTTCCATCCGGTGCTGGGCAGACTCAAGAAGTTCCTCTTCCAGGTTAGGCAGGTTCACCGGTGGTACAAAAAAACCGGAATAATCCTCAAAATTCTGGACCACAAAGATCAAATGCAAACGGGCCCCAAATTTACCGGCAACGTAAGCCGCTGATTTGGCAATCTTGTCGGCATTCTCGGAAAAATCGATGGGGGTGATAACGGTTTTAATTTCCTGCATGGCAGACCTCCTTGCGCTGGGCGTTTCACCCGGTTTAGCATCTTAACTGTCTGGAAGCAGGGCGTACACTAGATAGAATCAGTTGTGAAACCATCTGTGTAAACGAGTTTCCCTGCAGCCCAAATACTCTTTCTGTAACTCTATTGAACAGTTCCCCGGGGAACAACCAATTTGGTTAATCCGCTGACCTGTAAGGGTTTACCAGTGGTTCAGCAGTGCGTGATCAAGCCCTTCAATCATACCCCTGTATCTAGGAGTCTACGCTTACCTGCAGGGGTTGCGCACGTGCTGAGGTAAGCGCAGACTCCGTGGGGTGCTGGTGAACTGTTACACTCTATTGTGTCATAGCTTTGCCAGGAAAACAAGGCCTATTCATCTGTAAAGACAAAGCAGTTGACCCTTGCCTGCAAGACGAATATAGTTTCTATTTTGGTAACTGTTCAGTAGTGCCTCATCTGCACACGGTCTGAACGTCCAGCATAGAAGGTGACACCGCTTCGCTGTTATAGCTGGTCGTCCCGACTGTGCACATCCAGAGTCTACGCTTACCTGGAGCACTGCTGAGCTCTTACAAAATTGGGGCATATTCAGCATCTTGCATGCCCCGGTGAACTGTTACAAATATTTTTCTTCCCGAAAGAGAGGTACAATGGATTTTGAACCAAAATGGATTGCCTGGGAAATTACCCGCCGCTGTAACCTGAAATGTGTCCACTGCAGGTCTTCATCCGAGCTTGAAGTTGATGACCATCCTGATTTTTCCTTTGATGAGGCCAAACGGGTGCTGGATGACATCAACTCATACGCAAGTCCGGTAGTGGTTCTGTCCGGCGGCGAGCCCCTGTTGCGGGCCGATGTCTTTGATATTGCCTCCTATGGAACCGATCTTGGATTGCGGATGTGCCTGGCCACCAACGGCACCCTGGTCAACGAAGAGACCTGTCGTAAGATTAAGGAAGCAGGGATTAAGATGGTTTCCCTGAGCCTGGATGGCGCCAGTGCCGAGATTCATGATGACTTTCGCAATCAGCAGGGGGCCTTTGACGGCACCATGAATGCCATCAAGCTGTTTAATGAGCATGGTATCAAGTTTTTGATCAACTCATCGTTCACCAAACGAAACAAGGAAGAGGCTCCAAAAATCTATGAACTGGTCAAGGGGCTTGGCGCCACTGCCTGGTACCTGTTCATGATAGTGCCCACCGGCCGCGGTGAGGAGATAATGGAAGAGCTGATCCCGGAATCCGAATACGAGGATATCCTGAACTGGCATTATGACATGGAAAAGGAAGAGACCGAAATGCTGGTCCGTCCCACCTGTGCGCCCCAGTATTACCGGATCGTTCTCCAACGCTCAAAAGAAGAGGGAAAAAAGTTTAAACGGAGGACACTACAATTTTCCACCGGCGGCTCCAAGGGATGTCTGGCCGGACAGCTGATCTGCCTCATCGATGTGGACGGCAATGTCCTGCCCTGCAGTTACTTTCCCAAGGCTGCCGGTAATATCCGGGAACAGTCATTTAAGGATATCTGGGAAAATTCAAAACTTTTTCTGGAACTGCGCGACTTCAAAGGCTACAAAGACAACTGTGGCCGCTGTGAATACGTCAATGTCTGCGGCGGCTGCCGGGCCCGGGCCTATGCCATGACCGGTGACTACCTGGCCCAGGAACCCTTTTGTACGTACCAGCCCGGAAGTTGAGTACTGCGTGCTGATACCTGAAACCTAATGCCTATAATACCAAAAATGAACGATACTTTCCTGAAGGCCTGCCGTGGTGAAAAAACCGATTATACTCCTGTCTGGTTCATGCGCCAGGCAGGGCGTTACCTGCCCGAGTACCAGGCGGTACGCGGCAAAGTCACCTTTCTGGAGCTGTGTAAAAACCCGGAACTCTGTACCGAGGTAACCCTGCAACCCATTGATATTTTCGGCTTTGATGCAGCTATTCTGTTCTCCGACATCCTGATTGCCATGGAGGCCATGGGGCTGACCCTTGAATTCCATGAAGGCCGTGGGCCGGTCTTTCCCGACCCGGTGCGCAGCCAGGCAGCCGTGGACAACCTGATCATCCCGGATCCGGATGAGACCATGCCCTTTGTCATGGAGACCATCAAGCTGCTGCGTAAAGAACTCAAGGTGCCGTTGATCGGTTTTTCCGGAGCACCCTTTACCCTGGCCACCTACCTGATCGAAGGAGGTTCATCCAAGGTATTCCTGGAGACCAAACGCATGGCTTTTCAGGCGCCGGATCTGTACCATGACCTTCTCAACAAAATCACCGAATGTACAAGCCTCTACCTGCAGGCACAGGCCAGGGCCGGAGCCCAGGCCCTGCAGATCTTTGATTCCTGGGCCGGCATCTGGGCGCCCGGTGATTTTGAACGGTTCGCCCTGCCCTACGTGCAGTCAATCATCTCCGACCTGCGCAAGATGACGGATATCCCGATCATCTACTTTGCCAATAACGGCTCCACCCTTATTGACCATTCAAAAACCGCCGGAGCCGATGTGCTTGGCCTGGACTGGCGGATCAATATCAGCGATGCAATAAAGCGGGTCGGTAACCATGCGGTCCAGGGAAACCTTGATCCCATTGCACTGTTTCTCCCCAAAGATGAGCTGGAAAAACGAATAAAGAAACTGCTTGATGATGCCGGGGATGCCAGGGGTCATATCTTCAATCTGGGCCATGGTATCCTGCCGCAGACACCACCGGACCAGGCACGAATAGCTGTTGACGCAGTTCATCGTTTCAGTGGTAAATAAAACGTAACTGTTCAGGAGCACCCCATCTGCACATGATCAGGCTGGTTCACATAGGCATTACTATAGTTCTCCAGCCTGCTTATGCACATCTGGGGCACTCCTGAACAGTTACAGTTCGGTGGTATGGTCAATCATGACCACCCACCTAAATAGTTACAATAAAACAAAAGTAAAACGAGATGCAGGTCCCGACTATTAGCGAGTGCGCCCGCCTCATGGAGCTGTACAAAATGCTGCCCAATATCCGGCGCCACTCACTGGTCGTCGCCCGCATTGCCGACCTGCTGATAGCGAGCCTGCAGGACAGGGTAGACGGGCAAACGCTACCGAACCGGCAACTGTGTGTCAGCGGTGCCCTGTTGCACGATATCGCCAAGACTCCCTGCCTTGACGGCTCCTGTGACCATGCCATCGCAGGCGCTGAAATCTGCCATCAACATGGCTACCCGGAAATTGCTGCCATTGTGGAAGAACATGTTATTCTAAAGGACCATAATCCCGACCGTAACCGAAACGGTGTTTTTACAGCCCGGGAGATTGTCTACTACGCCGACAAACGGGTACGGCACGATGAAATCGTCAACCTGAATGAACGACTGGACTACATCATTAAACATTACGGCAATTGCAACGCGAAACTCCATGAATTGATTAAGGCCAACTTCAACCAGTGTGTGCAGCTTGAAGCTTTGTTATTTGACTTCCTTGATTTTTCGCCTGAACATCTGGCTTTGAAAGTGAACGGGCTGGATACAGATTTTTTCAAACCATAGAGGATACAGAGGCTTTACAAAAAATATTGACGCCCGGCAACAAAGACGGCCGCTTCTGTTTCCCCTTATACCTGACACCTAAGACCTGATACCTGTCTAACCATGAATACCTTTGACTGGATGGAAGCATATCCCCACTGCGTAACGGTTTGTGATACCCAGGGTACCATCATTGCCATGAATGGCGCATCCCGGGACAACTTCAAAAAATACGGCGGTGGAAAGCTGATAGGATCCAGCCTGTTTGACTGCCATCCCGAGTCTGCCAATGAAATTATTCGAAACCAGCTTGCCGCCCAGACGAAAAACACGTATATTACAGAGAGTACTGACAAAAAACGACTGATCAGTCAGGTACCCTGGTACCAAGATAATGAATTCGGTGGCCTGGTGGAAACTATTATTGACATGCCACAGGAAATACCAATTAAAAAAAGATAATAATGGAGTAAACGGTGGACATCTTTTTTATCGGTGTCGGCGAAGCCTGTGACAGTGCGCACGGCAACACTTCCATCCTGGTGACCACAGACAGCGGCACCAGGATACTGCTGGACTGTGGTTTTTCCGTGCCCCATCATTATTTCCGGGCATTTGCAGATGGACCTGAACTGGACTATATCTGGATCTCCCACTTCCACGGCGATCATTTCTTTGGCCTGCCGCTGCTTTTCCTCCGCCTGTGGCAGATGAATCGCACTCGCCCCTTGACCATTGTCAGCCAGCAGGGCGTTGCCGACAAGGTCAAAGATGGTCTTGAGCTGGCCTATCCCGGGTTTGAAAAAAAACTCAGCTTTGAGCTTGAGTTCCACACTGTCAAACCATCAAAAACTACTTCCATTGGTGGCCTGAACTGGTCCACGGCCGAAAGCGAGCACTCGCAGTACAACCTCGGTCTGCTGCTTGATGACGGAACAAAACGGCTCTATTACAGCGGCGACGGCCGCCCAACCGCGCAGGTGCAGGAACTTGTCCAGGGCTGTGATTGTATCATCCATGAGGCGTTCATGCTCGTAGATGAATTCCCCAACCACGGCTCCATAACCAGCTGCCTGGAGCTGGCCGGTAATGGTGGTGTGAAAAAAATGGCACTGGTACATTTGGACCGTACCTTCCGCACCAATGAACTTGACCGGATCAATACAATCCTGCAGTCCAGACCCGGTACCCTGCTGCCCGTGGCTGGTGACCGGCTGACGTTTTAACCTGTCGATTGCAAACCTCACAGGGATTGCAATGTTTTTCAACTACTTGACAGTGATCGATCAGACGGTATACTTAAGATAAATACTTTGCAGTATCCTTGATTCGTCCGCTACAGGAGAAAGATCATGAAATTCAAGACTCCATACCTGGTTACCCTTCTGGCAGTATTACTGTTGCCGGGATCATCTATTGCAGGCAACGGGTCAACGGTTCAGCCACAGATGGCACCGACCGTAGAACATCCGGGTTATACCCGGATGGCTGATAACTTCTTTGTTTTCTATGATCCGTCTACAGCCATGACTGTTCCATATAAAAACACCGGCATGACCCGGCTGGAAGTGGAAAAGCAGATTCTGCTGAGAAGTAATGGTTCTCTGCCTGAACTAGGTTGGCAGGCCGGCCTGTACCCGCACTGGAAAAACGTGATGTGGCTCCCTTCCTCGCCTGAAACATTTCATCCCTACTATCGTCTGCAAAACTACAATAATGAAAAATATGGCGCTGCTCTTGAGGAGCTGCCGGTAGTCAGCACCGGCCCTCCCATGCTGCAGTTTGCCCTGATGAAACTGGAATACCTGCTGGGCCTGCCCGGCCGAACCGATGTCTTTCTTTTCACCAACGGAGAAGACTCCCGGGTCAAAGAAGTGGAAGAACCCGAACCTCTTGCCCAGGCCAGGATGCTGGCAGCCAATTATGATGTCTGTTTTACCATCATCAGCAGCGCCACCAGTGATGCTGCGATAAAGCTGCTCAATGACATCGCCTCGGTCAACAACTGTTCCCAGGTTATAGACTTTGACACGGTTGCCGACAACCCCGAGTATCTATTTGGTAGACTGTACATGAAGGCCGATGGTTCCTTTGGAAAGGTCCTGTTTGATTTTGATAAATATAACATTAAAAAGGAATACAGGGGTGTCCTGGACCAAGTGGGCCATTTCCTGATGGGCCACCCTCAAAAACACACAGTGCTCTCCGGTTTTACTGACAACAGGGGTTCAGAAGCCTATAACATCCGTTTGTCCGAGCGCAGAGCGAAAAGTGTACGGAAATACCTGCACGACAAATTTAAAATCAATCCGAACAGAATCCTGCTGCACTGGTACGGTTATGCCAATCCGATTGCCTCCAATGACACCGAAGGGGGAAGGCACCTCAATCGCAGGGTAACCATCACAATCAGCAGGAAGAAATAAGGTAAGATTTCACCAGTACCCCGGTAAAATATTCACGAAATACGTACAGGCTAGCCGGAGTTTTTTTATTCTTCTCTGTTGCCTCCCTTATCATGCCTGTTCAGCCCCTCCTGTCAGGCAGGACTCGAACAGCAGATCCTGCCTGGCAAAAACCAGATTTGCCACCACCATGCACTCCAGACCGAAAGGCAGATATCCTGCATACCCCAGCATGGGCATGGCAAAGATGTGAAAGCGATCCACATAGGGAATAGAATATTGCCAGTGGGCCAGGCTCTTCCAGTTCCACATCTCCCAGAAAAAGCCACAGACCAGGGCAGCAAGAGCAGCAAAGAGAATAAGCTGCAGATTACCTTCCCGCAAGGAGGAAAAGAAACTCCTTCTGCCACTTATTATCTGAACTCCGGTAATGATAAACAAGGGCGCTATCCAGACAAATGGAAAGAGATAATCCGGTACCATGGCAAGTGATGCCAGGCCGACTGCCGAAACAAACAGTAAAATCCATCCTGTACGTGGAGATTCCGACACAGGAAGTGACCTGCCTGCCTTTGACCGGCCTGCCAGGGACGACATAGTGGTGAGCAGCTCGATTGTGCAGATGACTGCAGGCAGAACCGTTGCAAAGCAGATAGAAGCATGGAGCACATAGCCGGTCGGCGTGAAATCTTCAATTCCAATATAATACCAGTTCTGGACAAACCGGTTCAGATATTCAAAATACCACCAGAACAGTCCACTGACGGGAAAAAGCAGCATAAACCGTCCCGGCTGTCTGCAGGCCAGACAGGATCCGCTTCGCCGGAAGGTCAAAGCGCTGACAACCAGGATATATCCAATCCAGAGCGGTGTAAAGGTATAGGGCTGCAGGAATGCAAACCAGGCAAACCTGGTCCAGGCAAAAAACCAGGAAACAGCGGTTAGCAATATCCCAGCCCATCCCCACCGGGGAAAGGATTTAGCTGGCGTTGGAAATGGGTTTTTCCCTCCCCTTCTGAACAGTCTGCAGCCAAAAACCACCAGGATGAGCACTGCGGCCAATCCTGCCAGGAAAACCGGCAGACTGAATGGCGCATGGGCAACATACCTGGTCAGGGGCGGAAACTCAAAATACTGTTCAAGAGGATTACCGGCCAGGAAAGCGCCTGCAAGGGGTAACAGCAGGCAGAGCATCAGCGACAGAAGGCAAACCATCAGAGATCTAACGGTACCCATCACAGGGTTTGTAACGATATGATTTCATATACTCAAAACTTGTAAGCGGTCAGGGGTGCCGCAGATTCGTGCAGGCGCGACTGGTCGCTATAGCCCCTCTATGCGGACAGTCGCGACCGTGCGAAGGTGCGGTGCCCCTGATCGCTTACTATCTAACGGTCCACCTGTTGCCAGCAGTCATCGACCAAAATCTCATGGGGCCTGAAGGCCGATTTATACTGCATGGCATTGAGGCTCTCAATCCAGTACCCTAAGTACAGTGGCCTGATCCTGTTACTGCGGCAGAAGTTTATCAGGTGCAGGATATTCAGGATGCCGGGACTGCGTCTGGCCTGGTCCGGATCAAAGTAAAAATAGACCGCATTGAGCCACTGGTCCGAACCATCCACCACCGCCACACCGAGAAGTTTATCATCCAGCCGGAAACGAATTTCAAAACAACGGGTAATCGAGGTGATAAAAAAACCGGCATAATAGCTCTCAGCTGTTGATTTGCAATCCGGAAAACGAGCTCTCAAAAACCGATCCAACAAGGCAAGATTTTCATCGGACATGGTCAGTGCTGCCACGCCGACACTGACATCCCTGTTCTTTTTCCATACCCGCCTCTGGTTGCGGTTGGGCATAAAGGTCTCCGGATTCAGACGAATAGGCACACACTCTTTGCAGCCCGGGCAACGCATGGAATACATACAGTTGCCGTTGCGGCGATAGCCATTGGCCAGAAAAACAGACATGGTGGGGTCATCAAGGGAATCAAAAAGCGCCTGGTGATACAGCGCCTTTTCCGGCAGCCCGTAAGGACAACCAGCCGTGATATCAACAAAGTGTTGTTCAAGGTTCTCCCCGATACCGGGCACAACCTGTTGATTTGGTTCGTGTACAGTCATTTGTTTAAAGGTTTAAAAATGCAGCTGCAGGCAGCCAATCTCCCCCTCAGTAGCTCAGTACCCGAGAGCCTCTCACCTTATACCTTATACCTTACTCTAAACCAGTCCCTGATCCAGCATTGCATTTACCACCTTAACAAAACCGGCGATATTGGCTCCTGCCATGTAGTTGGCAGGCATATTGTACTCTTCAGCAGCATCAATACAGGTGCAATGGATGGATTTCATGATCTGTTTCAAACGATTATCCACCTCTTCCCGAGGCCAGGAGAGCCGCATGGAATTCTGGGCCATTTCAAGACCGGAGACCGCCACTCCGCCGGCATTGGCAGCCTTACTCGGCCCGTATAATACGCCGTTGTCCAGAAACACCTGGGCAGCACCGGGAGTGGAAGGCATATTAGCGCCTTCACAGACCAACCGCACGCCGTTATTGACCAGGTTGAGAGCGTCCTTTTCAATGATCTCGTTCTGGGTGGCACTGGGCATAGCACAGTCCGCCCTGTGTGTCCAGATGGGATTATGATCCAGGCCGGGATCGATTTCCGCATACACTGCCTGTGGATATTCTTCGCAATATTCGAGGATACGACCCCTTTTGATATTTTTCAGATGCATGATAAATTTCAGTTTTTCTTCATCAAAACCCTCTTCATCATAGATGTAACCGGAGGAATCGGACAGGGTGACCACCCGGCCTCCCATCTGGAGAATCTTCTCGGTCGTGTACTGGGCCACGTTACCCGAGCCGGAAACCAGACAGGTCTTGCCCTCAATGGAATCACCTGCATGGGCCATCATCTCGCTCGCAAAGTAGACCACCCCATAGCCGGTGGCCTCAGGCCGGATCAGACTCCCCCCCCAATCCAGGCTTTTGCCGGTGAGAACACCGGTAAATTCATTACGCAATTTTTTATACATGCCGAACAGGTAGCCGACCTCCCGGGCACCAACACCGATATCGCCCGCCGGCACATCGGTATTCGGCCCTATATGACGGGCCAGCTCCGCCATAAAAGATTGACAGAAGCGCATGACCTCGCCATCAGACCGCCCCTTGGGATTAAAATCCGATCCCCCCTTACCACCACCCATCTGCAAAGTGGTCAAACTATTTTTAAAAACCTGTTCAAAGGCAAGAAACTTAATAATCGACAGGGTGACCGATGGGTGAAAACGCAATCCTCCCTTATAGGGGCCGATTGCGGAATTCATCTCCACCCGGAAACCCCGATTGACATGCACCTGCCCCTGGTCATCCATCCAGGGAACCCGGAACATGATAACCCGCTCCGGCTCTGTAATGCGGGCAATAACCGCCTGCCGGCGATACTCAGGGTTACGGTCCAGCACCAGCTTAACGGTTTCCATTACCTCAAAGACGGCCTGGTGAAACTCCCTCTGGTCCGGATCCCTCCGAACGATTTCTGCTAAAATATTTTCCATGGTAATTCTCAGATATTACTTTCGGTTAAATTATCAGGTACCTGATTATAGTTACACATTCCAAATTTCTGGGTTCCCCAAGTGATTCAATCACCTTCCCCTTTTTCCAGTTTCTCCGGCTGAAAGGCAACGGCCTCAGAACTTGGTCCTTCTACCTTAAGGATAAATGGCCGGTCAAGCTGAACATGGGCCACATACTCGCCCCGCTGTTCAACTTCCTGCGCAAGCAGCCAGTTCCAGTTGAGTGGCACAGATACATCATCCTGCCCTTCCCCAACCATCAGGTAAGGGATGCCGAGCGAGGTAATATTCTGAAAGAAATGCGTCCCCTGGGAGGCCTCGGCCCGCACAGTACCATCCTGGAGTTCAACAATAGCACCGACCCCGGAGATGTCTCCCCACTGGACAGGGATACCAAGCCAGGGATCAGCCGTTCCCCAGCGACCGGGACCGATCAACAGGTATGGACGTTCTTCCCTGTGAAGTAGTCTGTTCATCTTACCTATTTCCACTCCGATGTCACGAGTAAGTGCGTGATCAAACCGGTCCGGCTGTACAAAAATAATATCCTGCATCTGTTCATATATACCATGACCCAATGCCTGTGTTGAGCGAAGAAAGGACAACTCCCGTTCCTGGTCGGAAATCTTCAACCGCTGCGTTTCACTGCCGATTACTGTGGGCCGTATCTGGAGAAAATAAAAAATGGATCGTGCCGGATCATCATGCAAATCAACGGCAAATTCTATTTCCACCTCGCAACCCATACCCTCCCTGCCTACTGCCAGCAACTCTTTCAGCAGTCCGGGCAGGGGATAGAGATCATACTTCAAAATTGAGGCAAAGGTAAGCACCTTGGGGCCGGACAGGTCTGCATCCCGGATGCGGTGCTCTTCCGGGATATAGGTGGAACAGAGCAGGCGTACCGGATACTCATCAGCAGCCTCGTCAATATCACGCGTAACCAGATTACTGTTTTCACGAATAAAACTTGATGAGGTGGTACAGTCCAGGCAGTAAAAGCGACGCTGGCCATTAGAGAGCATATCATCTACTGTGGAGAACTGGGGCAGATGACCTGGATAGGCCGGAGAAAAACGCAGGTTTTGTTCTCCTTCCACTACGGTCTTGCCAAATCCCAGCGCCAGGTGGGCGATACCATCAGCAGACGTCATGGGAGCCACCGGATAATAATTGTACGACTGCGCCACTCCGGAAATTGCCGGGTAGAAATAATTACCGTAATGGCGTCCTGCCATCTGCTGGATAATCACTGCCATGGAATCCTGCCTGGTCTGGCCGATGGAGCGTGAAAAGGCCCGTGGCCCCTCAAACCAGGTCGAAGCGTAGACCAGTTTTACCGCTCGCACCAGTTGCTCAAGGCGGACGTCAAATTCCGGAGACGCGTTATCCAGCATATAGGTCTGGTACAATCCTGCATAGGGTCTGAACTGAGCATCCTCCAGCAGACTGGATGAGCGAACCGACAGCGGATAATGGGTCTTTTCAAGAAAGGCCCGCAGGTCGGATAACAGCCACTCCGGCATCTTGCCGCCTAAAAACTGCTGTTCAATAGAGTGATCCGGTTCATCATCAGCAGGCCTCAAGCTGTTTAACCGGACAAAATCATCAAAACCACCTGATGCAATAACACAGGTCTGAGGAATCCGTACCTTGTGTTCCGCAAGGATTGATGCACTGCGCGCCAGTTGGTACAGTTGTGATGCCATAAAGGAAATTCCACGGGCCTTACCGCCCACAGACCCATGACCCATACGGGCAAAATCGGTTATCTCAGGATCAAAATCACGGGCGGAAAACTGGGCCACCACCCCCTGTTGGCGTAATTTTCGCAAAGCATGTACCTTAAAAATCAAATCTTCACGCAGCTCTTCGCTGCCTGTTATATCTTTAAAATGATCTTTGTGTAACCGTGCTGCCAGGGCAATCTCCGCCCTGGCCATGACCCAGTTGGAAAAATGATTGCAGCGGGCATGATAGAGCAGAGATTCTTCAGGAATACTTTTCAGTAAATTCTCAAACTCACGCAAACGCCCGGCCCTGCCGATCTCTACCCCATCGGGCGTGCGAAAGATAAAATCACCAAAGCCTAAGTAATTCAAAAAAAATTCATGCAGTTCCCCGCGCATGGTCTCTGCTTTTTTCTCAATAAACACTGCAGGAATCTCCAGGGCAAGTTCCCTGTTCTCCGTTTCCGTACTCAACATGAGCAGTGGCAGGTCCGGAATCCTGGAACGGATCTCGGTGAGCAACTCAAAACCTGCCCGAGCCGACTCACGCCCGGCCCGTGCAAAACGGACATCAGACATCACACAAAAGATGTAGGGATGATACCGCTCAAAAATCTGCATGGCCTCTTCATAATTAGAAGCGGTGAGAATCTTGGGCCGGGCCCGCATCTTGAGCAGCCGATGCGGTTCATTGAGCCCCTCATCGAGTACCGCCTGGGTCTGCTGCACCACCTCGCCGTAAAGCATGGGCAACAGAGTGGAACGGTGCAGAGGAGAATCCTCCACCAGCAGGATGACCCGCACCATGGCCTTGCCGGTATCAAAATCCACATTCACCCGGTCCTCAGCACTCTTGACTATTGCAAGCATGATATCGGAATCACAGCACCAGATATAGGTGTTGTCAAAACAGGGCTGGTTGAGATCTTCTGCCTGGTTTACAGCGTCCCGAACAGAGTGAGCCAGCAGAATAACCGGTGTATCAGGATGATTTTTTCGTACCTTACTGCCAAAGACACAGCCGTCCATACCTCCCAGATGGGGCATGGTCACCACCAGATCAAAATGATGCCTGCCAAGCAGAGTCAGGGCCTGATCGGCTGTGGCCGCCCTGGTTATGCGCGGCGGTTGGGAAAGATTGAGGCCATGGTATTCGTTGATGATTCGCGAGGCCATGGACCCGTCTTCTTCCATGATGTAGGCATCATAGGGGCTGGAAACAAGCAGGATCTCCCGTACCTTGAAGGCCATGAGCTCATGAAAGATCTTGAAATGGGGATCGTAATCGTCGATATAATGCAGGGAGGAAGGCATAATCAGCACCCCGGTGAGAGGTTCGTGCTCAAGGTTGTTTTCTATTTTACTCCATTGGACCAAAAATCATCACTTTTTTTTCAGATCGGCATGTTGATATTTAAGAAAAGCTGGATGCTGTTTTTTATGCAACATCCTGATTTCAAAACAATGTGTCTTTTCACACTGGTGACAGCCATTCATATCAGAACATAGCATACTGATATTATGACATTCTTAACAAATTTTGAATTCTTCCTAATATTACTTCTCTTTAATATTGCCTTAATATAGATATTATTCTATAATGTGAAATTACTGTACTTTTCCAAACCTATTAACTGCCGGTTAACGCATGACATGGGAGGTCGTCAGGTTATTTCGGAATAACCGGAATAGAACATCACCGCTCTTGACCTGTACCCCATCGTACATCACAGCAGGGACAAGCTACAGGACCGGTCCAACAGAAAATCAGAAGTATAAGAAACGTAATTTATTTTCCGACATTACTGTCGGGGAACCTCAACTCATCGCCAAAGGAGAATTTTTATGTCGCGAAAAATGGTAACCATAGACGGAAACCAGGCGTGTACTCATGTTGCATACGCCACCAGTGAAGTTATCACCATCTACCCCATCACACCTTCTTCACCCATGGGGGCCGAGGCTGATACAAAAGCCAATGCCAAGCAGAAAAACATCTGGGGCTCCATCCCGGTCATTTCCCAGATGCAGTCTGAAGGCGGCGTTGCCGGTGCTCTGCATGGATCTTTGAACTCCGGTGCCCTGTGCACCACATTTACAGCATCCCAGGGTCTGCTGTTGATGCTCCCCAACATGTACAAGATAGCCGGGGAGTTGACCCCGACTGTTTTCCACATCACGGCCCGGTCCATTGCGGCCCAGGGACTTTCCATTTTTGGTGACCATGCCGATATCATGGCTGCCCGCCAGACCGGCTGGGCTGCTCTGTGCTCACAAAACGTCCAGGAAGCCCAGGATATGGCGCTGATCTCCACCCAGGCCACCCTTGCCTCCCGCATTCCGTTCATGCATTTCTTTGACGGCTTCCGGACTTCGCATGAGATCCAGAAAGTTGAGCAGCTCACCAATGAAGACATGCTGGAGATAATTGATGAAGATCTGATTATCGAGCACCGCGAGCGGGCTCTTACACCGGACCGCCCGTCCATGTGTGGTACGGCCCAGAACCCGGATGTCTACTTCACAGGTCGTGAAACGGTCAACAAGTACTACAATGCGGTTCCCGGCATTGTCCAGGACACCATGGACAAGTTCGCGGCACTGACCGGTCGCCAGTATCACCTGTTTGATTACCACGGTTCACCGGATGCCACAGACGTTGTTGTTATCATGGGCTCCGGTGCTGAGATTGTTGCCTCCACGGTTGACTATCTTGCAGCCCAGGGTCAGAAAATCGGCGTGGTCATTGTCCGCCTGTTCCGCCCCTTTGATGCCAAGGCCATGGTCAATGCCCTGCCGTCAACTGTTGAGCGAATCACCGTGCTTGACCGCTCCAAGGAGCCGGGCTCCATGGGGGAGGCGCTGTATCTGGACATCCGTGCAGCAGTGGGCGAGGCTGTTGAGGCCAACCCGACCTTGTTCACTCCCCTGATCCTGTCCGGTCGATACGGACTTGGTTCTGCCGAATTCAACCCGCCCATGGCCAAGGCTGTTTTTGACAACATGGCTGCCATGGCTCCCAAGAACCATTTCTGTGTCGGTCCCAATGATGACGTGACATTCAGCAGCCTTGATTTTGACAAGTCTTTTAACATTGAAGGTGACGACGTATACCGGGCTATGTTCTACGGTCTTGGTGCCGACGGTACGGTAGGCGCCAACAAGAACACCATCAAGATCATCGGTACGGAGACCGACAACTCGGCCCAGGGCTATTTTGTTTACGACTCCAAGAAATCCGGCTCCATGACCGTTTCCCATCTCCGTTTCGGCGAGAACCAAGTCGAGTCCCCGTATCTTATCAACAAGGCCAGCTTTATCGCCTGCCATAACTTCACTTTCCTGGACACCTATGACATGCTTGCCAATCTGGAAGACGGCGGCACCTTCCTCCTGACCACGCAATATCCGAAAACAAAGGTATGGGGACAGTTACCGGCCCGCGTCCAGAAACATCTGATTGATAAAAAAGCGAAATTCTACATCATTGATGCCATCAAGTTGGGTGAGGCCATCGGTCTTGGCGCCCGCATCAACATGATCATGCAGACCGCCTTTTTTCTGATCTCCGGTATCCTCAAGAAAGACGAGGCCGTAAAGTCAATCAAGGACGCCATCAAGAAGACCTACGGCAAAAAGGGCGATAAGATCGTCAATATGAACTACGCAGCCGTTGACGGTGCTATCGAAAATATCGTCCAGATCAAGGTTCCGAAAAAGATCACCGGCCATGAAGTTCCTCCGACCGTACCGGATGAAGCCCCGGATTTCGTCAAAGAAGTCACTGCCAAAATGATGGAAGGCAAGGGTGAGGAACTGAAAGTTTCCCAGATTCCAGCTAACGGCCGCTGGCCGACTGCAACCACCCAGTGGGAAAAACGCGCCATTGGTGTTCATGTGTCCCAATGGGATCCGGAAGCCTGTATTCAGTGTGGACGCTGCTCCCTGGTCTGTCCCCATGCCTGTATCCGGATGAAGGTTGTTAAACCGGCTGACCTGAAAAAAGCCAAGGCAGATAAGACCTTCAAGACCGCACCGGCAGTGGGCAAGGATTTCAAGGGAATGAAGTTTACCATCCAGGTGTCCACCGAAGACTGTGTCGGCTGTACCCTGTGCGTTAGTGTCTGTCCGGCCCGCAAGAAAGACAAAGACGGCAAGAAGACCGACGAACGTGCCCTGCATATGGAACCCAACAGCGTAGCTCTGCGAAAACGCGAGTCCAAAAACTGGAAGACCTTCATGGACCTGCCGGAAGTCGATACCGCATTAATCAACCCGGCCACCATCAAGGGCAGCCAGTTCCTTCGGCCCCTGTTTGAATTCTCCGGCGCCTGTGCCGGTTGTGGCGAGACCCCTTATGTTAAATTGGTTACCCAGCTGTTCGGCGACCGGATGATGATCGCCAACGCCACCGGCTGTTCCTCTATCTACGGCGGTAACCTGCCCACCACGCCTTATTGCAAGCGTGAAGATGGACGTGGACCGGCATGGTCCAATTCCCTGTTTGAGGATAATGCAGAGTATGGACTCGGTATGCGCCAGGCTATAAGCAAGCTGGCCAGTCAGGCTGCAGAACTGTTAGATGAAGCAGCTGCAGAAAAACTGATCACCAAAAAATTGGCCAATGAACTGCTCAAGGCCGGCCAGAAAACTCAGGATGAGATTGAGGCCCAGCGTGATCGAGTTGCAGCTCTGAAAGAGAAGCTGGAAGGCAGCTCCAGTGCTGTGGCCAAGCGCCTTTACCACTGCGCCGACTACCTGGTGAAAAAATCCTGTTGGATCTTCGGCGGTGACGGCTGGGCCTATGATATCGGCTATGGCGGCCTGGATCATGTGCTGGCATCAGGTGAAAACGTCAACGTACTGGTCCTGGACACCGAGGTGTACTCCAACACAGGTGGCCAGATGTCCAAGTCCACCCCGCGTGCTGCTGTTGCCCAGTTTGCAGCCGGTGGCAAGAAAATGCCCAAGAAGGACATGGGCATGATCTTCTCCACCTACGGCAATGTGTATGTTGCCAGGGTCGCCCTTGGTGCCGATCCGCTGCAGCTGATTAAGGCAGTCAATGAGGCCGAGGCCTATGACGGACCTTCCATCATTATTGCCTACTCCCACTGCATCAACCACGGACTGAACCTGGCTTTTGGCCTGGAGCAGCAGAAAAAGGCTGTTGCCTGTGGTCACTGGCCGCTGTACCGCTACAATCCGGAACTAGAAGATGCAGGCAAAAATCCGTTGATCATCGACTCCAAGGAGCCGACTATCAAATTCGCGGATTACGCCTTAAATGAAAACCGTTACCGGATGCTCAAGATGTCCAATCCCGAGCACTGCGATGAGCTTATGGCTGCCTCGCAAAAAGATGTTGAAAAGGCCTGGAAGTTCCTCAAAGGTCGCTTCAAAGCCCTTGAGGAAGATTGATTTGCAGACAAATTAATTAACGAAAGTATAAGGCCCCTCCCGGTTATATAACCGGGAGGGGCCTTTTTGTTGACCCAAGAGAAAAGATCATACCTCAATATGAAGACTCTGTGTGATTACCTTCCTGTGACGGATACATTTTTTCAAAAAAAACCGGTCAACCATATCAACAAACTCAACCAAGCCGCCACCGAATAGAAGACATAACTCATAGTATTGCCCCTATTCCCGAGAGAAGCCATGAACAATCAACCACGCCTGGTCACAACGCCGCACCGCCGCATCCCCCTGGACATTCCCGAGGGAGTAACGCCAACCGAATTCTTCAACAGCCCCTGCAACCTGCGTCACCTTGCGCGGGAAAACGGTCTTTTGCGCACGCCCGAGGATTTCCTCCTCTACCGCAAAGCCATCGGCCACTCCAATCTCTTTGATACCTCGATCATTCATGACAGCTCACAGCGAATCCTCGATCCTCTTGGTCGCCCGGTACGACGGGACCAGCTCAACAAGCGGGAAAAAATGGTCTTCAGCCGCATGACCCAGGTTACCTTTCGCTACATGTGTGAAAAATATCCCGATCCTGAGCGCTATCTGCTCTTCTGTGGCGAGGCAAGCCTCGATGCCACCTGGCCACTGGGCAAACCCGGTGTACCGAGCATCAGGATGATCCACAACCACTTCATGGTTTTTGATAACGTTGAACTTGCGGCCGCACCTGCGGCGGCCGAAGACAACCCCAACCTCACCGACAGCGGGCACAACGGCATCTTCCTGCTGTACCTGCACGATGTCTATCTGCGCTTCTTCGAAGTCCTCGATCTTGAAATTCTGCGTCCTCTGGCACCGGATCAGGCGCAAATCAAAATCACCGGCTACCCGCAGGGACTGCCCAGCTGGGAGGTACGCGGCGGGATCGACGCATTGGACTCAGGCCGCTTCTGGAAGGAATACGACATGATTCTCAGGGGTTTTCTCGATTTTTACCGCGCCTTCTTTAACCTGGTTGCCTCAGATAGCACCCAGGTGCCTGCTGATACAACCTATCCGGACCAGGTCGAAGACGTACTGCTGTTCAATAGCGAATTCCACCGGGCCGCCCGCATCCTGCGCCTTCAGGTGCTGGAAGACCCCAAGTTTGCTAACGAAATCCGCTGGCGACCAGCTTACAAACAGCTTATCTACCGCGACGACCTCGGCCGCCTGATCGTCACCATCAGCCAAAATTCGGTGGGCAATGCCATCACTGAACTGCTCGGCATCGTGATCAAACGTGTCGACGACGAAGAGGCCTACAGCAAGACGGAGGGCCGACTGGTGGGCCAACTGCTGGAACTGCGCAATCGCCTGACTCAGTATAATTTCGGCGAACCCATCTCGACACCATCCTGGCCAGCCGGCGTCTTTGTGCCGCCACACTGAACCCATCTGTACAAAACTCTTTAAAACACAGGACCGGATTTCTCCAGAAAAGCAGTAAAACTCAACAAAAAACGTGGGTTGTCCCAATAGTGTTCGTCATAGTTTTTGAGAGACACCCTGAATACACTGGCTGCGTTTTTGCTGAACTCGCAAACCTGTTTCTGCTATCATATAGATATGAACAGGTACATGGTAACTATTCAGGGCAAAAAAACAGCGGTCGATATTGGGAACATTCATACATTACTTGAGAATAATCCCAGTTGGGGCCGCACCAGGTTGTCTGAAGAACTCTGTCGCTCGTGGAATTGGCGCACGACTGATGGTCGGCTCAAAGACATAGCTTGCCGCACTCTGCTGCTCAAGCTTGATCGTGCCGGTGTTATTTGCCTGCCGGCGAGAAAAAGACCTTCCACAAATGGATTGCGCAACCGTTCCATTACTGATGTCCCCCATGACACCAAGACTGTACACTGCAGCTTGCAGGAAGTTTTACCACTGAACGTCTTCCCTGTCCTGCAAACTTCAACTGAACTGAGCTTGTTTAAATGCCTCCTGGCAAAATACCATTACCTCGGTTTCAGAAACACTGTAGGCTAAAACTTCAAATACCTTATCAAGGATAACCAAAACCGGCCCCTTGCCTGCCTTTTATTCGGGTCGGCCGCCTGGAAATGCGCACCCCGCGACAGCTTTATCGGTTGGGACGGGCATACTCAATGTGCAAATCTTGGCTGTATAACCAATAACAGCCGTTTTTTGATTCTTCCCTGGGTACAAGTTCCTCATCTGGCAAGCCATATTTTAGCGCGGGTCGCAAAACGGATCAGTGCAGACTGGGAGTCTAAATACAGCCACCCGATTTATCTACTCGAAACCTTTGTCGACCGCTCCAGGTACCGGGGCACCTGCTATCAGGCCGCCAACTGGACGCTCGTCGGGCAGACACAGGGCCGTAGCCGCAATGATCACAACCACACTATCAAGACAGCTATAAAAGATATTTACCTCTATCCATTGACAAGAAATAGTAATTAATTAGGGACTAATTAATTAGGGACAGACCACGTTTAATTTTCAACAAAAACAGCGGGCTGCCCCTATCCCCAACCAGGCAGCATAATTATTTCTTTGTCTTTTTTAAAGTATCTTCCTCTTCTTTTTTGCTACGCTCACGTTCAGCCCGTTCAGCCTTGATCTTCAGGTAGTCCTGTTCAGCCTTTTTCAAGGACTCATCCTGACGCTGCTGGATCTCCTGTACCTTTGCCATGACTTTTCCTTCCTTTATCTTAAGACCTTCCGCCCCGAACAGAGTGTTGGCCAGGTATTTGAAAGAAAAGAACATCAATTCCACGTCATCGTCCTTGATCTTGTCAAGGGTTTCCTTATCCACCTCATAGGTATCAAGAAAGGAACTTTCAAAAATAAACTTACGGAAATGATCCAGGTCGGTGGATGCCATAAAAAACATCCTTTTTGCTGCGTCGGAAAGCGAGGCCTGAAAACCATAGGATTTACGGCGCATAATCAACCGCAGCCATTCCTTGTTCATCTCATCACGAACATCAACTCCCTGATCGGCACGCCACTCACGGATGGTCCATGTTTTGGGTTCGTCAAAGCCCTTACAGTGGTCTTCTTTGACCAGGAAGAAAAATTTGTCTTCCTTAGGGGTTTCATTTTCCTCACTACCGGCTTCATGAAAATCAGCCATACCCACAGGATAATAGCGGCAGGCGGTAGGACGGTCCGAGTACACGGTACAGCCCTCGGGCGTAACAAAGGGACAGGCCTTTTTGTCTTCGGTCAGTTTAATCTGCACACCCGGCATGTCCGTTCTTTCAAGTAAGGTCGGTTCCGTGTACTGAAGAACAAATTCGTGGGCCGGTATCTCAAGTCGCTTACGCAATATCAAAATATCGTAGGGAGTCAGTACGATCTTGATGTTATGACAGCAGGCTGTAAAACAGCTGACCCCAGGATAACATTCAAACTGCAGGTGTGAATCCAAGGTTAATTTTTCCGGCATGATATTGGACGGATTTTTATCTGTTGTTTTTAGAAAATCACTGTCCATATCCACGTCTTTATTCTCGCTCATTGTATGCCTCGTTCTTATCAGGTTAATAATCTCTCAACGTTGCCGGCTTAGGGTCTGTGCAAAAATAAGTGCACAACCTTGCTTGTCTTTTCGGAGTCTCGTTCCTCGCTTACCTGTCCATCTTCTGTGTTGCGAAAACAGTTAGATAGCAGACACCGCTTCGCTGTTACTATGCGCCTGTTTTCGCGCCTTGAATATGAACAAAAATCTATGCAGGTAAGCGAGGCACGAGACTCCGATCTTGTAACACTTATTTCCTTACAGACCCTAACACCGGACATTCTATTCATTTGCGTAAACTCTATATATTATCATCTCTCGGTATACTGTCAAACCGAATAGTCTCTATAATCGAATTGTTCAGTAAAGAAAAAGCTGTTGCTTGCTTTTTCCGGAAAAGAAACTATATTCATATTTGTACATTCCTATAAAATTATCTGTTTAAAGCTTCATGGACGGAATCAGCTTTATCCGTCCATCTATGACATCACCAACGTATAAATATATGAAAAAAATTTTTTCCAATCCGATTGATTTTTCCAAAGTAGACACCCTGGTGTATCATCTACCCGATGGCCCCTCTTTTTCCGTACAAATAGAGGGCGTTGAGGAATTATTTGACCTTGAAATGGAAGTTGGTGATATCTGTGACACCTCTGAAATTGACGGTGTTGTCCATTTCTTTCCCAGGGGAAATGCCTGACCTGCCTGCTGTTCCCTGTTTTCCCTCTTCCCGTTCCTCCCGTAGTCTTTTTTTGATATTTCTTCATGCCTGGATTGCCTGTAATTGATCTAAGCGGTGACCACCATATCCACACTCGCCTTTGCAACCATGCACGTGGCGAGATGGAGGAATACGTACAGACAGCGATTAACAAAGGTCTGCAGAACATGACCTTTCTGGAACATCTGGAGTGCGGGATCTGCTACGACCACCGAACCTGGCTTACGGACAAACTTTTTGCTGAATACTTCCGGGAAGGGAAACGACTACAGAAAAAGTACGCTGGCCGAATTGGTGTCAGGCTTGGTGTAGAAGTCGGCTATAACCCTGTGGCTGTGCCGCAGCTGCGGGAAATGCTCGCACGCTATCCCTTTGAACATGTAGGGTTGTCTTATCATTTCTACTTTGACGGCAACAGACACCTGAACATGGTCAGCCGCAGGCAGGATAACATCAATGCTCTTGCCGCTATTGGCACAAACCATGTCCTGGATGAGTACTTTAACGGTCTGATCCGGGCCTGCAAAGAGCTGCCCTGTAACAAGATCTGTCATCTTGATGCCGGGTTGCGCCACATGCCTGAGCTTTGCTTTACAAAGCGACACAGAGAGCAAATTGAGCAGCTGCTGGTGCTCATGCAGAAAAAAAAGATCGCCCTTGAAGTGAACACCTCAGGAATTGAACTGCGTTCCCATCCCTATCCGGCAGAGGATATTGTTAAACGGGCACATGAGCTTCAGATACCACTTGTTGCCGGTTCCGACGCCCACCGGCCCGATCAGGTCGGCCGCTACTTCATGCAACTTGCCAGGCAGCAGACAACTCTTGTACACTGATTTTTTCAGTTGCAGGTCGGGTGTGGACTCAAAACATGTAATGCTGCTTCAACCGGGCTACTGCCCGGCTGAACGATCCAGGTCGGGTCGTTCAGCTCCTGGTATTAAAAAAATCTCAGCCCCTGAATTACTCCGGATGCCAGTCCACACCAATGCGTCGAACCACGTTAAAACCACCGCTTAAGACCATATTGTTCTTTCTGCCGATATAATCCAGAAAGACCTGCACCTCATAGGAGCGGGTTCCGGCATCGCAGACGATGATCATGGTCTTGTCCTCGGGAATCTCTTCATACCGTTTGCGCACCTCTGCATAAGGAACCGCCACCCATTTCTCCCTGCCGAATTTTTTCACAAAGGGACCGGCCTCCAGGGGATGGCGGATATCCAGTACCGCCCAGTCCGACTCTTTGGAAAAATCCTTCATCCAGGCCAGAAATCGATCCATGTCGACCTTGCGCAGGCGACCGGCGCAGATGTTATCTGCCACATAGGCAGCTGCATTAATGGAGTCGATGGCAGAGGAAAATGGCGGCGCATAGGCCATTTCAGCCAACATGAAGTCTTCAATGACGGCACCCTTGCTGATCATTACTGCTGCTGCGTCAATACGGGCGGAAATGGAATCGTTCATCATGCCGAATCCCTGCATGCCTAATACCCTCCGGGTCCGCTTATCAAAAACCAGCTGGAACACGGCAATGGCCTCGCCCGGGTAAAAATGGGCCCGGTCTGATGGTGCGGTCAGGGCATAATCGGCATCAAAGCCCTCGGCAACAGCCGCCTCATAGGTAATACCGGTGGCACCAATACAACGGTCAAAGGCTTTCATGATAAAGGAACCGACCACACCATTCATGGTAGTGGCGTGACCTGCCATATTATCTCCAACAATCCGTCCTTCACGGTTGGCAAGTGAGCCCAGGGGGGCATAAGCATCCTTACCGGTCACCAGGTTGGTGGTGGCAATACAGTCGCCTGCCGCATAAATATCCGGGTCAGTTGTCTGCAATCTGCTGTTGACCACGATACCACCCCAGGGCGCAACAGCAAGACCGGCATCTGCCGCCAGTTCGCTGCGAGGCCGGACACCAGCGGCCATGATAACAAGATCAGCCTCCAGGGTGCGCTCCGGTGTTTTGACTGCAACCACCTTGCCCTCTTCGTTACCAAGGATCTCGGTTGCCCCTTCGCTGGTGTAGACAACAACATCTTTTTCCTGCAGATGGGTCTTAAGCATGGCGGCAAACTGCCAGTCAACAATGCGCGGCAGCAACTGGGGCATGAACTCGATAAGCGCGGTTTCCACTCCCCAGAGATCGGTCAACGCTTCAGCCATTTCCACGCCGATTGCTCCGCCGCCGATAACCACCGCCTTGCCCACCTGACCGCCGGCGATCCGTTTCTTGATCTCAATGGCCTTGTGCAGGTTGGCAATGGTGAAAACGCCGTCAAGGTCGGTGCCGTCAATGGGCAGGACAAAGGGACGGGCACCGGTGGAGAGCATCAGCTTGTCATAGTCCAGCTCCTGTTGTTCGCCGCTGTCCAGATTTTCCACCTTCAGCTTCTTGTTCTGCCGGTCAATGGCAAGGGCTTTGGTACGGGTCAGGACGTGTACGCCCTTGGCATTTTCAAAAAAATTTACATCCCGCACCATGTGGAAACTGGTGGAACGCAGCTCGGATTCATCGGAAACATCACCGCAGACATAGTAGGGAATACCGCAGCCGCCATAGGAAATCAGGCTGTCCATATCCACCACCGTGATATCCCAACCCGGTTGCAGCCGTTTCAGGTGACAGGCAGCCTTGGGCCCGGCAGCCACTCCTCCGACAATAACGATCTTTTTGCTCATGTTTTCCTCCTCGAAAAAAATTTTATAACCAAAAGATTTACTTACTTTTCAGATTCGCTCCCACGCAGAGCATGGAAACGCGTTATATCAAGCTATCAAGCTATCAGGCTTCAGGTATCAGCAGTCAGCTAATGCCTGATACCTTATACCTTTAATCCTCACCGCTCCATAAATGCAAGTTTCACCCCCAGACCGATGAACAGGAAACCTGTCAGCTTACCCATCAGGTTATCGGCCTGACTTCGTTCCTGCAACAGGCTGGAAAACTTTGCTGAATATACAGCCAGCAGCAGGCACCAGCAGGTTCCGGTTATGATAAAAGTGGAGCCCAGCAGGATAAAGGACAACATGGTGTACGGATAGGCAGGATCAATGAACTGCGGCAAAAAGGCCAGAAAAAACAAGGCCACCTTCGGATTCAAAACATTGGTTACGATCCCGGAAACATAGAGCTGCCGGCAACTTATCGAGGTGTTACCCTGTTCATCTTTTGATCCGGCTCTCTTTGCCGGGAAAAAAGCCCGGACTCCCAGGTAAATCAAATACATTGCACCGCAATATTTCACCAGGCTGAAGGCAGTGGCTGAAGTTGCCAGCACCAGAGACAGGCCGGACGCGGCAGCCAGAGTATGGATCATTGAGCCGGTGGAAATACCCAGGGCGGATAACACTCCGGCCCGGCGGCCATAGGCCATGCTCCTGCCCAGAATATAGATCGTATCCGTACCCGGGGTCAGGTTCAACATGATACCGGCAAACAGAAACGGCCAGAAATTTATTAT